>JACMLK010000282.1 GCA_014379665.1 Saprospiraceae bacterium
TGCGACTCCGCTGGATTATTAAAGCGTCTATAATTTACAGAAAATATAAACACCATATTAATATATTATACAATATATATAATATTGTTAATTTTGTATTTAGTTTAAAATCTCTATAAATTTTATTATGAGAAAATCAATGTCTTTATTACTAATGAGATATCATTTATTGTCTTTCACACTGTCATTTTATGTGTTGCAATCTGTAAACGCACAAGTAACTGATGTAAAATATTTAATAAAATACAATCCTAATGTAGACTTATTTGATTGCTATTTGGTAATCGAAGCAGGAACCGCTACGACCGTTGTACAAAGAACGCAATTTAATGCTCAATTATCCGTTGTGGTCCCTACCGGTACAAGATTGCACGTCGAACAAAATTACTGGCCAAGGGTTCAGAACCAGAATTATAACAGTACCCAACCAATAAATTGGAATCGATTTTTATTAGTGAAGGCTTCCGCAGAATGTCCGGAAAATGATTATTACAGTATATTTCCTTCCCTCGCACCGACTTCTCAATATAACAATTTGGCTGCAGGGGACACTGTAAAACTTTTTAGCTTGACCATAGATACACTTAAAGGATGTGCATCAGAAATCAGACTTTTCGAAAATGAAACGGATATATCCCCTGACAATCCATGTGCACAACAAGTAAGCTTAAATAATGGGTTTACAATGGGTGGAATTGGTGAGTTGTACAGAGGCAATGTAATTCAAAGTATTGTAAATTACGCCGGTGATGATGAAACGGTATGCCGGAATACAAGTCTTTTATTGGACGGAAATACATTAGAAAATGCGAGGTGGCGCCTGCTATCAGGGCATTTGGGTGATGTGACTTTAGACTCGCTCAATCCCCTTCAGGCAGAAGCTTCATTTCTGCAAAATTCAAGTGGGACTTATAATTTTTCTTTTGGTAATGATCAGGTTTCAGATTTTAAATGTGTGACAATAAATGTTCCCACTACTGATCCGCCAGGGCCGATAACTTTGTGCCATTTCTCCACCACACCTGTATCACCATCAATTGGCGGAATGTGGTCCAGTTCAGATACTACGTTTGTTTCAGTATCAAATTTTGGAACTATTACCGCTTTGTCACCCGGGCATTCATTTGTAACCTATATAGAAAACAGTTCAGGATGCTCCTCAGATAAGATATCGGTCACAGTACATGAAAAACCGGTTATTTCGTTACAAGGTTTAAATAATATCTGTGTGGGCTACACAACTAATTTCATCCCTTCATCGGGTGGAACCTGGGCTTCAGGTAATCCTTCGGTTGCAACCATAACAAATGCAGGGCTCGTAACAGGAGTAGGTCCGGGCACAACAAATTTTACGTATACTCTTACGTCCACCGGTTGTATATCAAATCCATCCGTTCCCATTACGATTCACCCGATACCTACAGTTATATTGACAAGCCACTCAGAAATATGTGTGGGAAGTACTACAACTTTTTCAGCATCTACCAGTGGAATCTGGTCATCTTCAAATAGTTCAGTAGCAACGATTTCAAATTCAGGGTTGGTCACAGGTGTAGCACCGGGTACCGCAACTTTTACATTTTCGACAACAAACGGGAATTGTGTTTCTTTACCAAGTCAGCCAATCAAGGTGCATTCACTCCCAACTGTTCAATTTGTGGGACAAAATATTATTTGTGTAGGGGACACGACCTGGGTTGCACCCGGAATGGGTGGCACCTGGGGTAGTAAAAACCATAGTATAGCTCAAGTATCGAATAATGGCAGAGTTTACGCAGTGTCATCAGGAACTGTCCAATTAGTTTTTACAGAAATAATATCAGGATGTACTTCAAACCCTTTATCGCTTACAGTCATGCCTTCACCCATCGTTTCCATATCAAAAGATACATTGGAAATTAATAAATCAGTAACCTTATCACCAAACACCGGTGGAAATTGGTACACTGCTGATACGAATATCAACAATATAATCGGCAATACATTTGCCAGAGGTATTGGTGTAGGGGAAGCTACATTGTATTTTCAGGATAGTATTTCAGGTTGTAAGTCAAAAGCGATTAAACTAACTGTTGCAGAGCCATTCTTCACTATTGTAGGTTATACATTTGTAGATACGAATGGCAATGGTTTATTTGATTCACAAACAGACAGTCCACTGCCCAACTGCGCCATCTTCATTCCGGAATTGAATACTACATTTTATACAGACAAAACAGGGTATTATACAATTCTTGTAGATAAAGCCTCTTACACAGCCACATTTACAGTACCTTTTGGAGAGTGGATACAAAATACTTTGTCAAAGTCTATAAACGTAAATAACCCTATTGAATATTTATTTGCCGGATTTCAACCTACAAATCAAGGTTCAGGTGGGTTGGTCACTATAAATTCTTCATTTTTAAAATGCAATAGTCAGGTGGATCTTGACGTCACAGTTTTTAATAATACAAGTCAGAAACAATCAGGTTATCTGGCTATCAGTATTGACAATAAATCATATGTTGTTTCTTCCATTCCGTTCCCATCTGGATCTGCCGGTAATACTATATTCTGGGAATATTTAAACCTGCTGCCCGGGCATACTTTCACACCAAAGATTGTGGTAGATGTTCCCATGCCGGAGACGGAATATGATAGTCTGACCTTTCATGGATTTTTGTTGGATCAATCCGGAGATACGATGACACAATTTATCTATTCGGATATCATAGACTGCAATACAACAACAGGAGGTATATTATCCTGGCCTGATCGTCCGGGTTCTGCAAATGCAACCTACCGAAACGAAAACCTGGACTATCAGATTCGGATTGAAAATACGACAGGCACTGCCATAAACAATGCGGAGGTAATCGTAAAATTAGATCATAATATAGATGTTTCAAGTATTTTGATAAAAGAATGCAGTCACCCCGTTCGTACCTTTTTAATAAATGATAGCTTTCATTTCGTGTTTGACAATATAGAGCTTTCCGGCAAAGGATTACCGAATTCCGGCAATGCTTATCTATCATTTAATTGTGCATTCAATAAAGATGTACCGGATGGTACTCAAATTAAAAATACAGCATTTATAATACTTGACAGCAATCCTATTTTTCAAACCAATGAAAGTATCAATACCATTGTTTCTGCTCCATGTGTAACGGATGAAGTGAAAATTTCAATATGTCCGGGAGAAAGCTATGCGAGTACTCAACAAATCTATGATCAGCCGGGTATTTATATTGAAACTATCCAGGGAAACACCGGATGTGATACACTGCGCAGTATTAACCTATCTTATCATCCAGTACCTTCAGATAGTCTGACCTCACATGGAAATATGCTTATGTCATCAGCAGGCGGAATTCAATATTTCTGGTATGAGTGCACTACAAATGTGTTAATTTCTACCACAACAGTGCCTTTTTTAACACCGGATGAAGATGGAACTTACTATGTAATTGTTGAAGGTGAATTTTGCAATACTAAAACAGCCTGTGTTGATTTTATACGTTCTTCTGTACATGATGCATGGCAAGGTGATATTAAAGTATTTCCAAATCCCGCTTATCATGCCTTTACTATTCAATCCTCTTATTTGATAAATTACATGAATATCAGAAATATAATGGGACAAATTAAAATGTCCCAATCCGGTGGTTCAACATCCATTGATATCAATCATCTGGAGAATGGCATATACATCCTCGAAATAAAAACAGATAAAGGAAATTATATAACAAAATTGATTAAAAGATAATTGATAAATAGTAGTTGCTTGAAAATTAAAGGGGAAGCGAAATACATCAACGTCTAGCATGACTTTCAGCAGAGCCTATTTATAGAGATACTTATTAGGAATATTTGGAGGAAAGTAATCTATATTATATTTTGCTTTATACAATAATGATATTACTTTATAAATATCCTGTTCTGAACGTTGGAACTGCCGGAGAAGACCCATCATCGCATAACTCAGCGGGTTGACAGAAGGTATAAAAGTCTCCCATTCATAACCCTTTCCCCATATCAAACCACTGACAGTCAAACCTAGCTCTGCATTTTGAGAAATCAGATATTTCATCATGTCGATACTCTTATTGGCATCCTGATTTACGGTATGGAATATCGGGGTATGTCCTCCAAAACCAAAGTTATCAGTTCCCGCCTTTGAATTGATATCTGCACCGTATTTTACTAATATTTTTGCACAAGCCAGGTGATTATATTCTGAACATATATGTAATAAAGAGACTTCATGTAATGGTGTAAAAGTACTTTGATAGGTATATTTTTTCCCCAACGCATCTTTGTCATCATTTAAATGGACATCTAATGAAACCGCATCATCCAGCAGCACCGCTAGCAAAACTCTATCTTCAAATTTAAGTCCGTAATCTACAAATACCTGTATACATGCTTTGAACTCAAGACCTCGTGTATACATATTGATCAATTCATTGATCAGTGGCTTACCATTAATTAATTGATTTGGATTAATTCCGCTTTCAAAACACTCCCTGATTCCTTCCACAGAATGGAGTTCAAAATCAACCATTATCTTTTGTAAATAATCCATATAAAATAAGTTTGATCTGAGATAACATACTTTCAGTACTGCAAATATAACTTACATCCTGTTGAAGTGTATAACCACAGATAGTTCATTTCATTCGATTTACATCACTAATGCGCTGTCACCGGATTTCCTTTTACCAAATGTACATATTGGGTTACTCTCACTTCTTCACTTCCACTTGCGGCGGAATCAACATATATAGTACGGGAGTCACCAACCTGCTCATCAATGTACTGCTGATCAACCCTCCAATTAGTACTATAGCCAATGGACTGATCAATGGGGAATTCTCCAGTACTAAAGGTGTCATACCGCCTATGGCAGTCATGGATGTCAGTAAAATAGGAAGGAATCGGGTTTCGGCACCATCCATCACGGCTTCATACAGCCCCATACCTTTCTCTCTTAGTCCATTGGTATAGTCTACCATGAGAATGGAATTTTTAATCTCTATACCTATGAGTGCAATAATGCCAACCGTCGCTACAAAAGACAATGACTCCCCTGCAATGTACAATGCCAGTAAGGCGCCAATGATACCCATAGGGATCACGCTCAACACAATGATGGTAGACTTAAAAGTCCGGAACTCTAATATCAAAATAGCCAGCAATCCGAAAACTGTGAATATTATAATCGTACCAAGGCCACCAAATGATTCCTCACGGGATTCCCGTGCACCTGCAGCTAGAACCCTGTATCCGGCAGGTAAGGTGATTTTCTGTTCGATATCCTGTATTATTTCGGTGGTGATTTGTTCTACATTGAATCCCTGTTGCACAAATGAACTTACCAGGGCATACCTTTCTTTATTATAATGCAAAATGATGGATGCTGATGGTTTCAGAGTGATTTCAGCAATATTTTTCAATGGTACCAAGGCACCGCTAAGGGATGTGACATTGATTTTATTGAAGGCTTCCAATGCGTTTATCGTATTTTTTGTTATACTGACATTCAGCATAAACTCCTCTCCTTCCTCATTTTTGATCTCACCAACATTCAATCCGGCAACTGCCAGACGTACAGTCTTTGCTATTTCAGCTCCTGAAAGACCATACAATCCGGCCTTTTGTTTGTCCAGATCGATGACAATATCTGATCTTTGATACTTCAGGTCGTTGCGCACATACATGGTTCCTGGCCTGGATTTAACAAGTTGCTCAATTTTGGTACTAAGTTTATCCAGCGTATCGAGATTATTGCCAATTACCCTCATTTCTACCGGCGCTGAAATCGGAGGTCCCTGCTGAAATCTTTTAACTTCTATCCGGGTGCCGGGGATGCCTGACAACTTTTCTCTTGCTTTTTCAGCAAATGCGGTGATATCAGCTACGGGCGCTTTAGCATCCAGATAGACTATTATTTGCCCACGGTTTCCAGCGGTTTGTTTCTGGAATTCATTGTAGTATATACGGGGATTCCCTTTGCCTGCATTGGCGCTTATATGATCTATTTCGGGCATCCGGAGCAGCGTTTGTTCTATTTTCCTGACTATTTTATCTGTGTGCTCCAGATTTGAGCCTGGTTCTGTCTCTATATCTATGGTTACAATAGGTTTTTCCGATTCAGGAAATAAGCTGAAACCCAACCTCGGAATCAAAGTGAGAGAAGCTATAAATATTGCCCCAGCTATAAGTAAAGTCCATAACGGATGACTCATACACCAGGTCAAAAGTCGCTGATATGGGGAATTGATATACTTCTTAAAACCTCTGAAAAAAATGTTGCCATCTCTATGGCTTTCACCTTCGTGCGCTTTTAATAGAATACCGGATAAAAAAGGAATGATTGTGACTGATACAAAAAGTGATGCCAATACCGTCACCATGACTGCCATTGGCATGGAACGAATGAAATCACCGGAGCCTTCGGGTAAATTGGCCAATGGGAGAAATGCAAGAAGTAATGTAGCAGTGCATCCCAGAATAGCTACAGTTATATGGTTTGTGGCTGAGATGGCCGCTTCAGTAGCTGAGATTCCTTTTCGCATATACCGCTCAATATTTTCAACCACCACAATACTGTCATCTACAAGTAAGCCCAGAGAGATCACCATCCCTACAATGCTCAGTTGGTTAAGTGTATATCCAAGTAAATCCAATATAAACAATCCAATACTCAAAGACAGTGGTATGGAGATCATTACTACCAATGATGCCCTGGTACCAAGTGGCAATAAGGTCAGCAATACCAAAAAAATAGCAATAGCAAAGTCACGCCCCAA
>JACMLK010000283.1 GCA_014379665.1 Saprospiraceae bacterium
CTATATAAATAATTTTATTATCTTTTATTTCTACAGAAATTCCATATTCATTTTTAAATAACTCAACAATTTTGTGTTGTAAATTTTCTCTTGATTCCTCTGAAACATTAATCAAGATTGGAATACCTTCATTTTGATTAGAACTTTGGTAACCAGTTTTATCAAAGTTATTAATTGGATTCCCCCTACAATACCCATAAACATTCACCCCATCCCTTATACCAATCGGATCCGTACTCATCCACCTACCCAACCAAGAGATATAATACCTGGCGCTATGATAAGACAGTCCACTTTCTTCATCTCTTTCCATACCGGTATAGCGGTATCGTTTAGCAGTCGATCGTATGGTAGCATTGGTCGCTTGATATGCAGTAGTACCATAGGGATGATATTCTTCATAGCTGATGAGATCAGCATTTTCATTGAGTTCCAGCGATGTAGATCCCTGATGATTGTGCATCTGATACCTGACCAGATGGGCTTCGGTGCCATCATTCACAGTATTCCTGTTTTCTACCATTACAAATCGGTGCACTTCTTCTAGTAAGCTCAGGCTGGTTCTCTCAAGACCGGCATCACTGCCACTGTGTTTTTTATACAATTCATAACCTGCGATATATATCCTTTCTTCTTTCTGGCTTGGTGTAGCTCCTTCACTGGCTGCATTTTCAGTGACCTTTCTGATACGTTGGCCCTGTCCATCGTACTGGTAGTAGGTGGTTTCTGATATACCGCTATTCACTTTTTGTTTAGCTGTTCTGATGACTTCTTCTTTGAAGTTCCATCCCAAGTCTTGGAGATGCGACATGCTCGTCATAAAGCCGTGTTCTGTATGATAGGTATGTTCATAAGTATTTGAACCTATGCTGCTACTGATAAGTCGATTGTTTTGACTTTCATATTGATAGTTTCTGGTCCAATTATTGCCATTGGCATGATGTTTCATCTGTCGGATATTACCCACTTCATCATAGCTATAACTTTGGGTATAGTTGTGCACATTCATTGCCTGACCTGCCATCATTTGTTGCATATAAGCAGCATCATTCCAGTTGTCTTGAGTACCAAAGTTTAGTGCTATATTGTTTTCTCTGCCTGTCGCTTCTATCAGTCGGTAGGCTGCATCATAAGTATATTCACTTTTGGGTTCGATCATGGCATTCGCAAAAAACTGGATGGGTATTGCTCTATCTTCTATTGTAGTAATGTTCCCTACAGCATCATAAGTATAATACAAATCCTGCAGCAACTCACCATTGGCTTTGTTACTTTTTAGATGGGACAGCCGAAATGTCTTTTCATCATATGCATATCTCGTAGTGACATTGTTGCCATAAACGATTTTATTTCTTAGCCCTTTTTCATTGTAGTCTATGTCTTTGATGTATTCGGCTGTTTGTTGGTTGTGATGATGCCATACACTTTCTCCATTGAGCAAACCAGCTTCATTGTATGAAGGTGTGATAATGCTGCCATCAGGAGATGTTTGTTTACTTATCCTACCTAAGGCATCGGTCTCAGTAATAAAAGTAAAAGCTTGGGTTTCCAGATCATCGATCATACTCGTTGCAGTCCAGTTGGCCGTTTCTTTGTATTTTTTAAATAAATATCGGCTTGTACTGATAGGCTGCCCTTTGAAGTCATACTTAGGTGTTTCTATGAGCCCGCCAGTATCATAATTTTTGACGACTTGCCCCCTGAGATTGTTTGTAATGGCATTGGTGGCTGTCTCTCCATAGACTATCCGGCCAAAGATATGATCCAATACATCATCACCGTCTCCACGCATGACCTTACTTTCTGTTGGTCTTTGCAGGACATCATATTCATATCGAAACTCATGATTTCTTTCGTCCCATGTCCTAAGTGGATTACCTACGATATTAGTGAGCAACCAACGTTGGCCAGCATCCATACTTTTTTGGTACACCATCTGGCCCAGCATATTGTATTTATAAGCCATCACCACATTTCCCCGTGCATCGTTCACTTGACGTACGTTGCTCTCTATATCGAGATGAATCATCGTAGGGATAAACTCAGCATTCCCATTTTTATCAATGTTTTGCTCTATAGATAGTACCGGTCTGCCCAGCGTATCTACATGGATTTGCATCGGAGTATCGTGGTGTTTCGCTGCTTTTTCGGCAGCCTTTCTACGGACATCACTTGTTGCCAATGGCTCTCTTTCCTGATACCAAACACTATCCAGTACTGTATCATTGGCATCATAGTTTTTTTGCTGCCAGGCATCAAAACTTACTTTAGAAAAAGTGCCATCTGCCATATCGGTACGGACCACCCTTCCTACAGCATCATAGTGGATCAATGGTGTCACTCCGATTTCTACCAGTTCATTATGATCTTCGTATTGATGACTAACAGAAAAGTAAGGTTCGTATTGTTTGACTGGATTGCCTTTATTGTTGAGTACCGTTCTGCCATTCCCTATCCATCGCAGTTGCGGTGTAGTATCTACTTCTGTGATGGTGATGGATTGATCAGCATTCACCACCAGTTTTTTGGCCATACCAGGTTCAGCTTGTACTTTTTTCATTGCTACTTTGCCCAAGCCATCAGTATATTCAAATCCGATTTGGATAGTTGAGTTACTGTCTTTTTGATAGTGTTCTTCCCGCATGATAGAACTCACAACCACCGGTTTACCGGCCCTTTGATAGGCTTCAAAATCATAGACAAATCGAGCAGTGGCATGCTGTAAAAATTGTTTGCCTAGACTGACTAAGGTGGAGCTATCTGATGAAGAAAAATAATCCTGAATGAGTGATGTTTCTATGGTGTCTGTAGCTGCTTCGAGTCCCACCAAATCATCTGCTTCATCCCCTTTGCCCATGATGGCCATTGCTTTTACCAGACCCAATTCATCCACCATAACTTCTGACAGATTGTGATTCATGTCTTTCATCTTCGTGGGTGACATGGTACGAAAATCAAATGTTTCTACAGTGTTAGTATTGCCCAATGCATCTTCCGTCTCTTTGATTACCAAATAATAGTCCTTATAATAATTGACCTTAGTGACACCTCCATAAGGATCAGTAAAGGATATAGGCGCAAAAAAACGGTTGACCGCATCTACAGCACTTTCACCGCTTGCTATAAATTGTGTAGTTCCTGACCGTACCCACCAGTTTTGATCTCCTTCGCTGTAGGTAAATTTACCCTCCTCAAGTATGCTGTCATTGACCTTACTTCCAAATATATCTACTACCAATTCAGGACCATAAGCCAACTGATAATTTTCATAAGGCATAGCCAATGACTCCAGACGATGAAGTGGTAAAGCGACAGTAAGGTCATTGGCAAAATAAACAGACCGGATGTGTTCAATCAATCTTTTTTGGGCTTTACCAACAGTCAAGGCCTTGTCTGTTTCGTGATACAAGGCAGTATCGGATTTTGTGTCTGTAAGAATAGCTTCAAAATCTCTAATTGCATAAAAAGTGCCTGCCATGTTTACTTGCTTCAGCTCATAGGTCTTTACATCCGAAGGTAATCTCAGTCGATATATATAATCTTTTATCACATCATTGGTAAATTCATTTTGAGTGTAAATGATATTGGTCCGTTGCTGAGCTTTTATAACATCTGCCGGCAAATCACTCGGTACTATTTTCCTCGGATAAACCACAGCAGCGGCTTCCAGCACATTGCCATATGCATCCAGTCGGATATTAAGATTATGGGCAATTCTTGGATCTTCGATGTTACGTTCATAACTGTAAGAAATGGTTTCACTTTCTTTGACGATGAAAATGGCATGTTTGTTTTTTCCTTTCGGTTGCAATAATTCAATGACACAATTATGCGTCGCCACCGTAAAAGGAGAAAGTTGTTTTTTGATGTCATCATTTGTAGCACCTACATCAGGGGCATCCAAAGTAAATACTTCTGATCGCAAAGCCATACTTTTGCAAGCCCTAAGTGCTTCTCTTCTTTCGTCAATAGACAAATCCGAAATTACATTTCCATCAGCATTCACAATTCTTGCTTCGGGTAAAGTATGTTCCTGATGGCTAACCACAAAACCTTGCCTCATCATTTCATTATACCAATACTCTTGTTCAAACTGAGAAAGTATTTTTCCATTTCTGAGATAAGCTCCAGTGTGTACCCATGATTTGGTAAATACGGTGGCTTGATTCAATGATGCATCGACTAAATTTCCACCATCGATATTCCAATGTTCGCTTTGTTCTGAGTCAAATTGTTCCACCATACCAAAACCTCTGAATTCTCTTTCCACATGGTCATAATATCCATGGTGATACTTGTAGGTAGAAGCAAATCGATGTCCGGTAATTTTATCTTCCGTAATGGTTTTTGAAACACAATGTACCGGAAAATGCAGCTTCGTCACCCAAGGTCTTCCAGCCAACTTATCGTCTACATAATATTTGGTCGAAGGCAGATATTCCATACTCACTTCTTTGCCCATATTATTGATGTACTTCACCATGATATGCGGCTTCTTACTGTTCATCAGATCAATGTACTTCAGTGGTCGTTGACTATCCTGCGGCAAAGGACTGGACCATACAATACATGCCACACCATTGCCCAATAAATCAGTTACAGATATTTTCGCTTGACTATGAATCTCAGGGAATGCTTCGATCTCATAAGCCTGCGAAGCAAATCGATTGCCACTCAGATTTTTCCAGCAAGAAAACTTATTTTTTCCCAGATAAATAATATCAGGAGTTCCCGATCCATCTATATCTGCAAGCTTGATGTAGGCAGGATTAAAAGTTTCCGGATGATCAAACAATGGGCTTTTGTCCATCGTTACCTTAGCACCAAATTTTCCGTAGCCTAGATTTGGCCAGTAACAAACTTCGCCATTTCGGATACGAACGATATCCGTCAATCCATCTCCCGACATATCAGCAAGAAATATACTTTGTGTGCTGTCTGCAAATACTATTGCTGGTCCTCCTTCTTCATCCTGAGCTTTCAAGGCAGTGTGTTTACTTTCATAACCTTTTCTTCCTTGCTAAGCATACCATGTAATCACATCATGTTCTGTGATGACTACCTCAGGAAGTCCATCGCCATTCAGATCCAACATTCGGGTATTGGTATCACCAAAATCAATGGTAGGCATTTGCTCAAAAGTCCTGAAAGCCTGCCATTCATTATCATCATCCAATTCAAAATATCCTTTGACTGCACCATCTGTGATTGAGAGCTGTTTACCACCATCACCATCGAGATCTGATAGTTGCAATTTACTACCCAATCCATTAAAAGATGGTTTAGGCACTACAAGGGTAGCTTGTTCAAATTTTCCGTTGCCCAGATTGTGTTTGTAATACCACTCATTTCCCTGTTCAGTAAGAATACCAGACAACCCTTCATTAAATAAATCCGTAAATTGATACTGCCCTTCATCCAGCCCAACAGGTGCATGAACCAGATCTTCCATGGCAATAGATTTTACCTCATTGCTCCATTCATGTTTTTGATAAAAAAATTCAGTGGCAGGTAAACTTTTAGATGAGTAAGTACCATCCGTTTTTTTGATGTAGCCAAAAGATTGAATAGAAGTTAAAAAAGTAAAATCCTGTTCCGTCGAAGTATCGTAGGTCATATTCAAGGACTTGACCAAAGCTTTTCCTTCCGTCAACTCTTCAAAATAATGGTATTGTAATATTCGACTGCATAACCTTGTAGTTCTTATTTCAAACCCAGCCTTATAATCAGAAAAACCATCATCCCTGAACAACCAATCATTTGATTTATCATAAGGAGCAGACAATCCATACTCCCCATAATCCAATACTGCTTGAAAAAAATAATCTGACTCTAAGGGATAAGCATCACCAAACTTTTTATAAGGTGACCTATTTCCATAAAGAACCTTATCTAAATATAGATTTGTATAAGATAATACACCTTCTTTTATTCGATTTTTATTGTGTAGCAATGTGTGATCAAAGCCAATTGAATCTTCCTTTTTATAATTGTAGTGACAACAATTGCCCTTATCATCAAAAACAAATTCCGGCAGCCATTCATATATTTTTCGCCCATCACTTGGATCAGCAATAACAGCATCCACACTCCATCCAAATAAGGTAGTGACATTATCTCTGGAAATGACTCTCCATTTTATAATACCTGTAGCTTTCTCTTTCCATTGCTCTATCTTAGCGAATAATCCTTCAATCCTTGGTCTGTAGGATTTGATCACATAGTCACCTGAGATTCTGGTATTCCACTCATACTCCAAATTGCTGTCTTTTGTGAACTCACCGGCTTCCTTCTTATATTCAGGCACTAAATCTTCTGCTTCAGAAAATAAAAAGGTGTCTGATTCCGCATCATCAAAATACTGTGGAAGTCCTTTGTCAGTTTTTCTTTTAATAGATGCCAGACTAATATTCCATCCTAAACCAAATATCCCATTACCACCTCCTGAATTATAAGATAAACTTAATTGAGGCACCACACCCCGTGCAGGAGCAACTGGCAACGGAATAGAAAACGAAGAAGTGCCATTCACCGCATTAACTGAAAACTTCTCATCAATTCCTTTCAAAGCACCGCCACCCTTAGGTAAAGATATCGAAGGCACTTCAATGGCATTTGACTTTGTAGCCCTCTCTTTAGAGTTGACATACTCCTGGAATTGATTTTTTGGCTTTTCGGTCACAAAGGTTGGTGTTTTGGTATTGTTTTGATATTATAAAGTCACTATTATTATACAGTTTGTTACCTCATTTGATATTTTTTTTTCAACATAATGCAAAAATATAGCTTAAATATGGCAGGGCAATATAACTTAAGTCATATACCTACAAGCCCAAAGCTAAACCAATTCCAATATGGTAAAAATTGAATGGAAATTTTCCTGAAGGAAAAGAAAGGAAGATATTCGCAAAGTGGGGTTGCTGTTGTTTTTTGGTCCTGGTAGATTCTTGTAGCAATACGTACCTGACACAACTGATGTAAGTTACTCATCATCTGTGATTAAGTTGGTTATTCAATTGTCACTTACTTAATCAAAGATAGATGGTTCAGATTGTTTTGAGTTAGCGAGCAACAGAACAAATATAATTATATTTTTTATTGTAGTTAATTTTGACTGTATTATTTTTAAAATATTAATATTAATATAATATTAGTCTTTGTTATTCATTATAATAGAATTATTATTCGTTGTTATTGATTTAATCCACTGTATTTAGATTATCCTACAAAAAGATTTTTTTACTTTAACTTATTGGACAGATCGACGAAAGCTCATCATAAAGATTTAAGGCCATTCCTCATTTACATCCATCACTTGTTATAATTTCTTCTTTTGAAAGACACCTTGTTGCATTTCCATTAATCTCATGTGTTAAGGGGCCGGAACCATCCGCAAAGGTGATATATAAAAAACAACAATCCTTAAGATTGGGATTGTTTTTGACTTCCACTCGTAGATTTACACTCTTAAGCGACTCTGATTTGTAACAAAGACATGTATTGAGAGTCAGGTTGAAACATTATGATTTTGAAAAATAACGGAAAGCTTATGTAATATTCTGCCATCGAACAAATTATAAAACTATTAATATATTTAAAGTTTAAAAAATAATGGATTAAAATGGTTTTTAATTTTATAGTTGATATTATATTTGCTTTTAATTATTAAACATTTTATTCACTCGCTCGGTCCAGATAAAGAACTTAATAAAATGTTGTTCTTTTTTCAAATATCTGCGTTAAAAATACTCGCCATAGCTA
>JACMLK010000284.1 GCA_014379665.1 Saprospiraceae bacterium
ATATTTTGAACAAGGAAAACACAGCATATATTGGAATCTCTCAGGCTTTCAGACCTGTAATTTTTAAAGATATTGTCCCTACTTCAACCTACGAGGTAATTGACAAAAATTTAAAGGATGCAACTGGTTATAACATGGAAGCCGGTGTAAGAGGTAAGCTCTTTGACTACTTGCAATATGATATAAGTTTTTTCAATCTGGTTTATAAGAATCGTATGGGGACTTTGGTATTGCAGGATAATGCAGGATCATCTTACACTTACAAAACAAATATTGGGAATAGTCGTACAAGCGGTGTTGAATTGTTTTTACAATATAAGTTTCCGATTTCTAACTATTTGTATGGTGGGTTGTTTACTTCGACCTCTTTAATGAATGCAAGGTATATATCTGGTCAGGTATCAACCGGATCAGTAAATAAATCTATTGAAGGCAATAAAGTAGAGGCAGTTCCCGACTGGATCAGTAGAAATGGACTCGAAGTTTTATTTAAAGGATTCAGTTGTACACTTCTGTATAGTTATACATCATCCAGTTTTTCAGACGCTCTGAATACTTATGATCCTCCGGTCAGTGGGGCGAAAGGGTATACTCCTTCATATTCTATTTGGGATTTAAATGCAACCATTAAAGCAACTTCCAACTTTACAATTCGTACGGGGATAAACAATATTTTCAATAAACAATACTTCACTAAAAGGCCTACGTTTTATCCCGGACCAGGCATCTGGTCAAGTGATGGAAGAAATTCATACGTCACGGTAAGTTTTAAACTGTAATCTTTTCCTTCAATGAAGGAACTTAGACCTACTTTCTAAAACAAGCATCTTGTAGATTTCATCTTACACATAGCTACGAATATTAAAGAGTATTATTGACTTTCGATTAGGTAGATGACTTTTGGGGAGTTTTATAAAGAGATAAAGCCATGTCTTCAATTTTTGAGGCAGTTTTTAACACCAGATCCATGCTAATTCTTTTTATATCTGCCGGTTTTGCTTTGTAGAAAGCCAGATATTCTGCTGATTTATTCTCCAATGACAATCGTGATAGAACCAGATAACTCACACTTTCAGCTTCCATTTCCATCAATGTTTTATTGGCAATGACTTCATTTTTCCGGACAGGAAACTTTTCATTTTTGAAACTGCCTAGATGTCCAAGGAATAGATGTGCCAGTTCATGTACGACAGTAGCAAAATTCTCAGCCGGGCTGTGCTTTAACAATTCATCTAAGCTCTCATTTGCTTTTAGCTTTGTTATAGTTTTCCCCATCAAATGATCTTTATTCAATAAAGCAATTTAGAACTGATGGACGAAATAGAGTTTTCAAGATTGCATATTTTTCAGAAGTAGATTGTCAAGGAAACAGGTCCTTCACTGGCATTCCTGTCGATAAAAACCCATGGAGTGATACCGTTCAGGATGACAGCGGGGGGGTGAGAATTTGTATCACTTCTAACTTTTTGATTATTATAAAACCCCTCGCTGTCATCCTGAACGGGATCATTTTATAAGCTTACATCCTGAGTTAAGCCAGTGAAGGACCTGTTCACTTACTGAAATTTTTTTTATTTATTGAAATCGACATCGGCAGGGAAACAGGTCCTTCACTGGCATTCCTGTCGATGAAAATCCAGCCGGGAAACAGTACCTGCAATGGGTATGGCTTCCCTTTTTATCCTCTTTAAATAAAAGTCATGAGCAAATTATCAAACATCAAGTCTTGGAGTGGTTAGGCGGAAGATCGATTCATTCAATGAGCTAAAGCGTTCGGTTTAATTGCTATCCAAATTAATATGCTTTGACAAATGAGACTCATCACAGAAGCAATGAACAACAACATATCGCTATTATTTCTTAATCCTAAAGGAATCAAAATTGAACAAAAAGCAATTACTAATAAAATCAGTGTACAATAAAATGTACCGAGGGTTCTCTTAACCTTTTTTCTTCTCCGCCATACTTTGTAAATCATTAATGACCAAACAAACAGAATGATGATCAATCCTATTATATCTATCAAAGAGGGGCCGTGGTCTGAATTTATCTTGATCAAAACAGGCCCTGTATCCGGTAGGATGACAAGGATTATACCTGCTGCTAATAAAATAAAGATTTTGAGTAGAAACTTCATTAATCAAATTAACTAAAGACACGGAAATCATCACAGAGAGTATTTCAAGGTCAATTGATGGTAGCCAAAACAATAAAATTACCAGGTAACTCAAATACCTGGTCGGAGAATAAATTTATCAACGGTAACCGATCTGTGATGATGCTTTCCTATATTCATCCCCCCAATTAAAAAACATATGAAAAAATTGCTTGCTCTGCTATTCACATTTATCGCATTTACCCCTGCTTTCACCCAAATAGACGCCGGTCTCTTCCGCTACCCCGATGTATCCAAAACCGACATCGTGTTCACCTACGCCAACGACCTCTGGATGATTCCCAAATCCGGTGGCACAGCTGTCAAACTCAGCTCTCCCGCTGGTGTCGAGGTCTTCCCGAAATTCTCTCCCGATGGCAAACGGGTAGCCTTCACCGGCAACTACGATGGCAATGCCGATACCTATATGATCCCCGTCACCGGTGGAGTACCGGTACGATTTACCAGCCATGGTTATCCCGACCGGGTGGTTGACTGGACGCTCGATGGCAATAAAGTATTGTTTGCCTCCAGCCGTGAAAGTTGAAAAGCAAGATTCAATCAGTTCTATACGGTAGCTGCATCAGGTGGGCCCGCAGAAAAAATGCCACTCGCGTATGCCGAATACGGCTCCTATTCCCCCGATGGAAAAGAAATAGCAGTAGTGATCAGAACGGAACGTCTCCGCAACTGGAAGCGCTATCGCGGTGGCAATGTTGCAGACATTCATATTTACAATTTTGCAAACAAAACATCTACCAATATTTCTGCTGCGGATGACGCACCTTATGATTTTCCAATGTGGCACGGCAACAGCATCTATTTTCTTTCCGATAGAGGACCCGAGCAACATACTAACATCTGGAAATATGATGTCGCCACGAAAGCACTGACGCAAATAACCAACTACAAAGATGCTGATGTTCACTTCCCGTCGCAGGGACCTGAAGACATTGTCTATGAAGCGGGTGGTAAACTGTACATACTTCCATATGCTACGTCACAGCCTAAAGCTGTTCAAGTGAGTCTCGTGACTGATAAAGCATTGCTGAAGCCGCGGCTTGAATCAGCAGAAAGAAATATTCAGTCGCTGGCATTAAGTCCTGATGGCAATAGGGTTTTACTACAAGCGCGTGGCAATATTTTTTCCGTACCTGCGGAAAATGGATTTGTAAAAGATATGACGCACACATCCGGGTCTGCAGAGCGCTACCCGGCCTGGTCGCCGGACGGCAGATCTATTGCTTATTGGAGCGACAAATCGGGCGAGTATGAGTTGTACATCATGCAGACGGATGTGGAAGGCTCGGAAAGAAAACTAACCAGCTATGGTGCAGGTTTCCGGTACAATCCTTATTGGTCGCCTGACAGTAAAAAAATTGCTTTCATTGATAAAGCCATGAAGATCCAGGTAGTGGATGTGGCTTCCGGTCAAACCATACCAATCGATAAGGGTCTGCGGATGATGCATGGAGCTGTGAATAATTTTACGATACGATGGTCCCCAGACAGCCGTTACCTTACTTACAACAGGGATCTGGATAATTACCAGCACGCCGTATTTATATTCGATTACAACAATAAGAAACTGCACCAGGTTACATCTGGTTTTTACAGCGCGTTCAGTCCTGTTTTCGATCCGGA
>JACMLK010000285.1 GCA_014379665.1 Saprospiraceae bacterium
GCAGGGTGTGTGTCATTAAATAACTCCAACTGATCACTACCTGAATAGTCAAATGTCTCCGTTTTTGCTACATTTTTATCTACCCAATCATCATTGTGCCAGAGTTTTTGAAAGGTCCGCTGTTTAAGCTGCATATTAACAGGGGGTTTGACCCATCCGTAATGGTAGATATATGCGTCTATAGGCTTTACCTTCAGCATCTTATCTTTGTCTTTCCGGAAACCCTGAGCATCCCTGTATGAGTAAATATTTTTATTATTCCGAATGATACGTATTTCATTTTTATACCATCCGGATGAGGTAGCGATATAATCATAAGAACCATAAAAGTGAAGATATTTAAAAAGCAAACCATCGACCTCAGGCACATCTTTCCATAGAAGCATTTTATTGCGGATAATGTCGTGGTATTTTTCGTGCACTACCTCATCTCCCTGAATGTAAAAACACCAGTCAGAACTGGCCCCGATGTCCTGGAATGCTTTATCTGTCTCCTTTGCCAGCACAAGGCCACCTTCACGGAGCGTGTCATCCCATATCGTTTCAATGATCCGTATTTTTGATGAATCAATACTTTTAATAAGTCCTGAGGTATCATCATCAGAGTTTCCTACAGCCACCACAAAATCATCACAAAGTGGAAGTATTGACATGATGGCTTCTATCACAGGATAGTCATATATAACCGCATTTCTTATAAATGTAAATCCCGTAACGTGCATATCGAAAATTAAAAAGAACAAAATTACCTCAAATTAGTCTCGGCTGATACATAATTGAATTTTATTATGGTGAGCTTGAAAAGTTTACTTGTTTATAATTATCCCTACTCCTGCCATTATGATGGTAAATCATCCTTTTACAATAAACGAAATAACACCCTGACTTAAAGATATGACTGTACCTAGATCATCCTAATGTGATCTTATTATGGTGCTATTTATACTTTGAGATTCATACATCATTTATACGTGTTTCATACATCATCCATACTTTATCCATACTTTATCCATGCTTTATCCGTACAATATCCATACACTATTTATACACTATTTATACATCATCAATTATGCAACATAAAACCATGGCTTGACCTTGAAGCAAACTTGATTGAATTGTTGGAATTGTTGGAATTGTAAGATTTAGTTTTGTAAGAATCGATGGATAATAAATATAAAATCCGGAGCAGGAATTAAAATTTTACTAAAATTGGTATTTTTTAGGATAAAACGGAACTAAAATCTGTTATATACTTTAACTAAAACATAAGCTTATGAAAAAGGTATTATTTGCGATCTATTTTCTACTGATAGGATGCATAACTGCTGATGCACAATATTTTGGACGAAACAAACCGAGATACAGGAATTTTGACTTTAAAGTATTAGAAACGCCACATTTCAAAATACATCACTACCTCAGGAATGAACAAATGATCAACGACCTTGCCAAAACGACAGAGCAATGGT
This sequence comes from Saprospiraceae bacterium, assembly GCA_014379665.1. GTDB lineage: Bacteria > Bacteroidota > Bacteroidia > Chitinophagales > Saprospiraceae > OLB9. The sequence continues at coordinate 1,470 of JACMLK010000285.1, forward strand.
ATCAAAATCACAGGGAAATTTTCGGAAGGGATATTCTCTCCAAGAACCCCATTATCCTTTATAACAATCATGCTGAATTTCAACAAACCAATACGATTTCAGGTGAAATTGGAGTAGGTACAGGAGGTGTGACTGAAGCATTAAAAAATCGCGTGGTACTTCCCCTTACTTATTCATTACAAACTACCAATCATGTGCTGGCACACGAACTGGTGCATGCTTTTCAGTATAATAATATTCAGACTTCTGATTCCACTTCATTGCAATCTTTAGCAAACACGCCACTTTGGATGGTTGAGGGTATGGCTGAGTATTTATCAGTAGGCCGGATAGATCCTTTCACCAGTATGTGGATGCGGGATGCTATTTTAAATAATAAATTGCCGGAGATAAGTAAAATGAATGATTATAAATATTTTCCTTACAGGTACGGACAGGCACTAATGGCTTTTTTAGGCGGTTATTACGGAGATGATAAACTCAATACTATGTTTATGAGTAGTGCACGTTATGGCCTGGAAGCCGGATTTGTGGATGCTTTCGGGACAGATACCAAAACGATAAGCAATATGTGGCATTCGGCCATGAAGACCCATTACGGTACTATACTGGATGGCAAAAAGGAAAAACCGCTGGGTAAAAAACTTATTTCTGAATCTAATGCAGGTGAAATGAATGTATCTCCTGCTCTCAGTCCAAACGGAAAATACGTGATATTCCTTTCTGAGAAAGATGTTTTTAATACAGACTTATATCTGGCTGATGCGACTAAAGGCACTATTTTGAATAAAGTGACCAGTATGGCTAAATCCGGGAGTCTGGATTACATGAATGTCATGGAATCTTCGGGTGCCTGGTCACCCAACAGTAAGGATTTTGTCTTCGTTGGTATTAAAAAGGGTAAAAATGTATTGGTCATCAAAGATGCGGATACAGGCAAAACATTGGAAACTATCGAAGTATCTGATCTGGATGCTTTTATCAATCCGGTATATCACCCCAATGGTAAAGAAATAATTGTCACAGGACTCATGGATGGTCAGCCGGATCTATACTCGGTCAATCTGAAATCAAAAAAAGCTGTTCGTTTGACTAATGACAGGTATAGTGAGAATATGGCTAATTTTTCTTCAGACGGAACGAAACTTGTATTTTGTTATGACAAAAGAAGTGTGGATAATGGAAGACCAAACGGAAAGTATACGTATGACATAGCCGTGATGGATTTCAACACCAAAGAAATTAAAACATACGATTTCTTCAGGGGAGCGGATAATCTGAATCCGGTGTATGATTATCAGGACAATTTTTACTTTGTGAGTGACAGGGACGGACTGCGAAATTTGTACAAATACAATAGCACTGAAAATAAAGTGTATCAGATGACTGATCTGCTGACTGGAATCAGTGGTATCAGCGCAGTTTCTCCTATGATCACCACAAGCAGCAAACGGGACAGGGTATTATATACGCATTATTATGACAGTAAATACACTATTTATGAAGCATCATCTGATGAACTGCTGAACAGGTGGGTTGAAGACACCCGTACAATTGATTTCCGTTTGGGAACTCTTCCTGTTATTGGAATTAATAAAAATGATATCGTGGGTACCAATTTCAAAGATATCGATAAAGCATTTGATAACTCCACTCCCGTTACAAAAAGCATAGGCTATTCACCAGGATTTAAACTGGATTATATAGGCGGTGGCGGTGGTGTCGGAGTAGGGGTCAATAATAACTCATTCAGAAATGCAACCGGATTGCAGGGAGGTGTAGACTTACTTTTTGGTGATATTCTTGGCAACCATCAGTTGTATTCGCAGGTATCATTGAATGGGGAAATATTGGATATCGGAGGCATGGTGAGTTATATTAATCGCAAAAATCGTTTTGCCTGGGGAGTTGGAATTAGCCATGTACCACTAAGGACGGGATTTCAGGAATATGAAAATACATCTATTGTTGTAGATAATGGCATTGTTATTCCCGTGCTGAAAGAAAGCACCAATCTCCTGAGAATTTTTGATCAGAGCCTGTCGGTTTTTGCTCATTATCCATTTTCCACCACGCTGAGACTGGAAGGAGGAGTAGCAGGGACGGCCAGAAGTTTCAGATGGGACGAATACAATAATTATTACCAACCTGTCAGACAGGGTAATACTATTGTGGGATACAATCTGGTAGCTTCAGACAAACAAAGAATAGCAACAGGGAATGAAATTCCATTTGATCAGTATTATACAGTAATCAAAGGTTACGGAGCCAATACGAATGTGGGGCTTGTCGGTGATAATTCTTATTTCGGACTTACCTCACCACTCGCAGGTCACAGATTCAGACTTAGTGCAGAACAATATTTTGGAAATGATAGCTACACTGCCTTTCTCATAGACGGGAGAAAATATTTCAGACTTAGTCCATTTACGCTGGCTGTAAGGAGCACCAACTATCTTCGATTTGAAAAAGAGACAAATTCTGTTTATCCGTTTTTCATCGGGAATATGGGGTTTGTGCGGGGACTTGGTTCTGTTATATCTTCAAATGTAGAAGAAATAGGCCTATCATTTAGTCAGCTGATCGGCTCAAAAATGATGCTGGGGGGAGTTGAATTGAGATTGCCTTTTACAGGGCCCAGGCAACTTGCATTGATTCCTTCAGGGTTTTTATTAACTGATCTGAATCTTTTTGTGGATGCCGGAATGGCTTTTGATGATTTTAATGAGTTTTCTGAAGGTAAAGAAAGAGATGTGATCATAAGAGATGACAATGGAAATATTGTCCTGGATGAGAATGGCAATCCATTTTATGAAATCAGAAAAATCAAGCCTACCTTAGTGACCACCGTCGGTGTAAGTATGAGAATTAACTTATTTGGTGCGTTGATTGTAGAACCATATTATGCCATGCCAATGCTTCAGGGCGGCTCATTTCGGTTTGGGTTGAATCTTATACCGGGATGGTAGGGGGTTGCGGAATGCGGAATGCGGATTGCGCCTGACAGGACTCATGCTTTTGACAATTTCGGAAGACATGAATAAAATTGTAACTTTGTACATTGATTTTATGTTAGATAGGGTGTTATTTATGTTTTTCGGTGGATATGACAGGTATGAACTACAGATTAACATAAGACCATTGAATCAAATTAGTTAGTATCAAACAGCAAGTTTATTAAATGAATAATATAAGATTTTATCTTTTTCTTTTTGTACTTTCCATTAGTTTTATTTCTGTATCAGGTCAGCAGAAATACAAGCTTGCCAATGAATATTACAATTCCGGTGAATACGAAAAAGCGGCACAACTTTATGAATCTTTGTATGAGGAAACTCCGGGAAATAAGAGTTATTTTAATTTATATATTCAATGTCTGCTGGAGTTAAAGAATTATGAAAAGACGCGTAAAATCATTCAGAGCGAGATAAAAAAGAATCCGACTGAAGTATCTTTTTACGTGACCTATGGCAATCTGCTCGAGAGAGAAGGCGCACCGGATAAAGCTTACACTGAATACAGAAAGGCAATCGATAATCTGAATCCTGACCCTTCGAATATATCCAATCTTGCCAATACATTTACCAATCTTGCCAAATATGATCTGGCTATAGAAACGTATCTGAAAGGGGAAAAAATATCAAATGTACCTGACCTGTATGTATATAATCTGGCTGACCTCTATCGGAGACAAGGCGATGTAAAAAATATGATCAAATATTATTTACTGACTGCCGAAAAGGAGCAAAACAGCATCAATATACAGACAAGCTTACAACGATTCCTTACAGAAGAAGATTATGATGAACTGCAAAAACAATTATATCTTAAAATACAGGAAAAGCCTGATATACCTCATTACGGAGAATTGCTTCAATGGATTTTTGTTCAGAAGAAGGATTATTCAAAGGCACTCAGACAGGCTAAAGCATTGGACAGACAGTTTGAGGAAAATGGAAACAGGGTGTTCAGTCTGGCAGATGTTGCTTTTAAGGATAATGACTTCAATACAGCCATTGAGGCTTATCAGTACATAGTAGATAATCAGGGCAGAAATACCAGTTATTATCTGGAAGCCAAACGTGGGTTGTTGAATAGTAAAAAAGCCAAAGTCACTGATAATTACCACTATACCAAAAATGATTTACAGGTTTTAAAACAGGAATATATCTCCTTTTTGAATGAGCTTGGACGCAATACCCAGACAGCGCCGATGATGCAGGAATTAGCAGACTTTGAAGCCTTGTATATCAACGAGCTTGATACGGCTATCATCATTCTGGAAGAGCTCAGACGGTTTGGCGGACTTCAACCTGAGATGATTGCCAAAGCAAAACTATCTCTTGGTGACTACTATCTCATGAATGGTGACCGATGGGAAGCAAGCCTGCTATTCAGTCAGGTGGACAAAGATTTCAAGGAAGGCCAATGGGGAGAAATGGCACGTTACAGAAATGCGAAGTTATCTTACTATGCCGGTGACTTTGAATGGGCACAGGAACAATTTAAAATCCTGAAGGGAGCCACATCCAAACTGATATCCAATGACGCCATAGATATGTCTGTTTTTATCCTGGACAATCTTGGATTGGATACTACAGAAATGACCCTTCAGATGTTTGCCCAGGCAGATTTACTTGCTTTTCAGAACAAATTTGATGAAGCGCTGCAAAAACTGGATTCCATTAAAATCATTTTTCCGGAGCACAGCCTGGACGATGATGTATTGTACACCAAGGCACAAATTTATAATAAACAAAGAAAAACTGAGCTTACCATAGAGATGTATCAGACGATCATTGAAAAATATGCTGAAGATATCCGGGCCGATAATGCCATTTTTGAATTGGCTGAACTATATGAAATTAAACTGAATCAACTTGAAAAAGCAAAAGGTCTGTACGAAAAACTCTTTCTTGATTATAGTGGCAGCACCTTTGCGGTGGAGGCTAAAAAGAGATTTCGTATTCTAAGAGGTGATGAGATTTAAGGGATGAAATTACTTTATAATGTCACCATAAAAGTAGAAGCTCCATATCATGAAGACTGGCTTAAATGGATGAAACAAACCCATATACCTGATGTCATGGCGACAGGCCATTTTGAATCATATCGTCTGACCAGATTACTCGGAGATGAAGATGAATATGGTATTGGTTATGCTGTCCAGTATCTAGCCCACAATCATGATGCATTTAATGATTATGAGCAACATCATGCAAAAAGACTTCAAAAGGATCACCAGGATCGGTATGCTGGTAAATATGTGGCATTCCGCACTATCATGGAAGTGTTGGATGAGGGAGGTGTTTGATTTGTTTGATTTGTGGATTTGTTTGATTTGCTAAGGTGTTGAATTTGGAAAGAAACGTTTTATGGGAAACTTAAAACAACTTTATTCATGACTTCCGCGATAGGTCACCCAATGTAAAAGTTGAATAAATCCGCTACATTTTTTTCTTCTTCAAATGCCGTTCAAACGACTTCAGAGAAGTTGCATTATAGTAGGAATGCAAATGTAAATATTTATTCGACTCCGGAGGAGTCGTACATTTCACTGCAGTAAACAATTAGAATAAATCATACTCAGGCAGAAGTTAAAAACTTCTGGATTAATGCATCGAAGTTACAAACTTCGACGATCACTTCCTACTTTGAACTGGCCAGTGGTAACCAGATACCAAAGGTGGTTTCTTCATTTGGTTTAGAGGATTTCACACTGATCTTTCCTTTGTGATATTCTTCAATGATTCTTTTAGCTAAGGAAAGGCCTAATCCCCAACCTCTTTTTTTGGTCGAAAACCCGGGTTTGAATACAGATGAAAATTTATTTGTCGGGATGCCGTGACCGGTATCAGTGATATCAATACAAACATAATTGTTCTGACGATATAGCTTGCAGGTTATGGTTCCTTTACCGTCCATGGCGTCCAACGAGTTTCGCAACAGGTTTTCTATCACCCACGCAAAAAGATGTTTATTAATCATAGCCGTGATTTCCTGATCCGGTGGTGAAAAATTAAATACTATTTTTCTGGATGCCCTTCTTTGAAGATAATCTTTTACTTCCAGCAGTTCATTATATATATTTAAACTCTGAAGGACGGGTTCTGAGCCTATTTTTGAAAATCTGTCTGCTACCAGTTCCAACCTATCCACATCTTTGGTCAGTTCTTTTAATACATCCATCTGGTCTGGATGGTCCGCATAACTGTCTCTAAGGTATTCCACCCAACCGAGAATGGCGCTGATAGGGGTACCAAGTTGATGAGCCGTCTCTTTGGCCATGCCAGCCCATATTCTGTTTTGCTCAGCCCGTCTGGATGAATTAAACAAGAAATATCCAAAAGCAATATACAAACCCACCAGCAAACTTTGTATCAATGGAAATAGTTTGATATAACCCAGCAACGGAGAATTGAGACAATAAATATTGGTGGCGTAACCCGAACCCGTGACGGGAATTCCTCCCGAATTTAAAAATTCCCTTTTCTTCTTTATCAGAAATTCAGGATTATTCAGGTCTGCCGGATCAAAATTTTGTCCTTCGAGGAGACCATTCTCATCTTCAAATATAACCGGTAGTGGGAATGAGTCACGAACCGTATTCAGAAATATAAGATAGTCTTCATCAAAATTTTCCTGAGCACTGATATTTACTAAACCTCTTATGGCTTCAGTATATATGATGATGTTTTTTTCTTCATTTTTTTTCAGACTACCGGCCAGGAAATTTGAATACAGTATAGTTAATGTGAGAATTCCTGCACCAAGTACAAGAAGAACTAATTTCCAATAATTATTGCTGCTAAACAAAGACATCCAAAAAAACACTTTTCTGTTAAACTGTGCAAGTTATGGCAATTATTGCAATCACTGCTATTTGATCGCTAAGAGTATGGTTAAAATTCCATCATTTGCCTACAAGCGGCAATTTTTATTTTATAATTCGTTATATTTTTTCGCCGTAGCTGCCGGCTACGACTGCAAAACAAGCCTTGTCTAAAATTAAATTTGCTCGCTTTCGCTCAAACATGAAAATTTAAACA
>JACMLK010000286.1 GCA_014379665.1 Saprospiraceae bacterium
ATGGTACTTTATATGGTGATCTGTGTGGAGGATTATCCGTGCTGGCAGATATTTATAAAACTGAAATATACCAATTGGCACATTATATAAATAAGGACGAAGAATGGATACCCTTAAATTCGATCCATAAACCCCCTTCTGCAGAACTCAGACCCGGACAAAAAGACAGTGATAGCCTTCCGGAATACAACATACTGGATACAATCCTATTTCAGTATATCGAAAATTGCCAGGGTCCGCAGGAAATTATTGATATGGGATTTGACCCTGACCTGGTAAGGAGAATTCTCCGACTGGTAAACATCAATGAATTTAAACGCCATCAGACGGCACCGGTGCTTAGGGTTAGCACAAAAGCATTTGGGGTTGGAAGGAGAATGCCTATAGTAGGTAAGTACCTGAACTAAAATAAAAAACGTCTGCCCTTTTGGGAGAGCAGACGAATCAAAACAAAACGAAAAACCAACTTTTCTTTAACGAACCCTACAATATAACACTAAAATGACTTTCTCAGTTGAATAGGAATTGTCATTTCTTTGCCATTTCTATTGACTTTAATATTGACTTTATCCCCAACTTTATTGTATTTCATATTTTTTTCAATGTCATCATAATTTGTCACTGGAACATTATTAATCCCAATAATAACATCTCCCGGTACCAAACCTCCCAATTGAGCTGCACTTTTTCTTTCTACTTCTTCGACATAAAACCCTTTTTTATCTTTTATATTGAGGTTAAATTCTTTTATAAGATCTTCATTTACATCATATCCTCCTACTCCCAAATTAGCCCTTTCAATATTGCCTCCATTTTCAATGATATCCCTCACCACTCTTTTAACAATATTGGATGGTATGGCAAATGAATATCCGGCAAACACACCGGTAGGAGTTGCAATGGCAGTATTGATACCAATTAATTCACCCTGCAGATTTACTAATGCGCCTCCACTGTTTCCGGGATTGATAGCTGCATCGGTTTGAATAAATTCTTCAATTGCTTTGTCTCCTTTAATAATATCAAGAGATCGGCCCTTTGCACTGACAATACCGGCTGTAACGGTAGACGTCAAATATCCAAAAGGATTTCCTACAGCCAATACCCATTCCCCGACATTAACCTTTTCAGAATCACCCATTTTGATCGGTGAGAATATTTTTGAATCTTTTATTTTAATAACCGCAAGGTCAGTGGATTCGTCTGTACCTATTTTAACGGCATCATATCTTTTACCTTCAGAATCAGTAACGGTGATTTTATCAGCAAACGTAACAACATGGTTATTTGTAACAATATAACCGTCAGATGAATATATTACGCCGGATCCACTACCATTTTTAGGAGCATAAAAATTTCCTCCAAAAAAATCTTCCATACTGAAAAAATCTGAAAATGGATCAACTCTTTTTTGTTTCTTATTTCTTAACTGAGCCAACTCATTACTCTCTTCAGCCAAGATGTGTACAACGGATCCTGTTGACATTTTTGCACTTAACACAAAATCACCGGGCATATTATTGGACGGTGACATATTGAAATTAGCAAATGAAGCCTTTGGTAAATATTCCGACTGATCTGCCTTTTCATTAGAAAAAACATGTAAACCACCCAATACAATAAGGCCGCCTAAGATCCCTGAAAGTATTAACCGGAAATAAGTCTTCATTTATATAAAATTTAAAGTATAACGGATTAGTCAAAATTTGGGTTATAAGTAAATATACTTTTAACATAATCTTAACAGCGATAACACTTTATATGATAAGCTTGTATGCCTTCAATCTTTAAATTCTACTATTGCGAAACTTTACATTTTAATAAATGGAATAGATACTGTTTTATCATTAATGGTGACATTCAGAAAATAAGTATCCGGCAACCAATGGTCTGAGTTTATCAAAATGTTTGTTTTATCAGATGAAATGAAGTGTGTATTCTGATAAATGACTTGTCCCAATGTATTGGTAATTTTAATTAAAGGATGTTCGTTTATTACAGTGTTGAATTCAATCTCAACTTCAGCATGCACCGGATTGGATTTCAGTTTGATTCCGGAACCCAATCCTGATGAAGTTTCTTCGGAGGATGACAGCACCCTTTTACCATTGCTGAACCATACTGCCCATCTACTGTTGGAAATGAAGAGAACTGGAACACTAGCTGATTCAATTTTATTGTTATTCAGAATAACTAAACCGGTATTTATTGTCGTCCCGGAACCATCATTATCAAACACTAATTGATTGTCTTTACTACTGTAATTGGGATAGCCCAGCGTATTGTTTTCATATATAAGTTTGACGTCACCTGTTTCAGTATTACTTCCCAGAAT
>JACMLK010000287.1 GCA_014379665.1 Saprospiraceae bacterium
ATTCTGAAATAAGAAAATTACTGAACAATAACCAACAAATCTAAAGCATGCTGACCTGATAATGTCTGTGCACCACCATAGTCATTATAAATCCAAAACACCATTTCATCTGGAATCAACTCTTTTGCTTCACCTATATTATCCGGTTCACAGCCCCTGATATCTATCAAAGGGAAATCACCATTGCAGGGATCATAAACATTATCCCCATCATCGTCCCAATATGCTCCTAAAGGTTGATCCGGAAGATTAAAATTAAATTTTTCTCTCCAATATGGGTTACCCTGACCGGGCCAGTAACGAACATCATCCGGAATAGAATCGCAATCTATAGGAACACCTGTTTCTTTAAATTTAATTACTCTATTATAATGATTTATAACGCTCACACCTTTTACCGTGAAGAACCTGTCCCAGTCCTGGCAGTCTTCCAATTCTGTGGTTCCATTAATATCCAATGGTCCTGAGAAAAAATCAAACCCAAGATCTCGGTAGGTAACCGCGGAAAGTTTTACATTTCCTGCCCTGTCTACACCACCTATCCACACACCTCCGGCATATAAAGCCGAAACCGGTAATTGTCCGGGAGCAGGTTTAGGTACAATATATGCGGCTACAGACCACACATCGCCTCCGGTTAGTAATCTGGCCCTGACATTGTTAACCTGCATGTCAATTTGTTTGGTAGGTCGGAGACAAGCAGCGCGCCACCCTGTTATCCCGGCCACTGTTGGGGTACCATCAATTTTATCTGGTTTTTTCGCACTTAATTCGAATTGGGTTACGAAAAAAGCAACCAACATGGTTAAAATAATTTTATTTGATCTCATTATATATTATTTTTCTGTTTTTCAATAATTAAAAGTCAACTATCATTCCAACATACATCCTTCTCGGAAGCGTGTAGTTACCCGGCGCAAGCAGTCTCCAGGAATAAGCATCTAAAAATGCATCCACATCTCTGCCGGTTTGTTCTACTCCTCTGATTCTATCCTGGCCAAAACTGGATTGCAGGAAGCCGTCATTGTCGGGATCATTTGAATATTTATACAAGTCTACTACGTTTTTTGTATTAAAAACATTCTGAACTCTGAAATAGGCATTAATCCAAAGTTTTTTACCCGAGGTTTTACTCGTTGTGATAGGAAATCTTTTTTGTAAGTTCAGGTCAGCTGTGAAGTTCCATGGCAATCGCGCACCATTTATGGAGCCTGCAAACCCTGATCCACCCAAGGATTGAGGGGTGTTGTTTCTGGTATAAGGTTGACCGGATACCAGAAAAGTAGTCAGATTTAATCCAAGGTCTTCAAATATATTGACACCTCCGATTTTAGGCCCGTCATAAGCTTTTCCGGAACCATATCTGTAATCTATAACCGCAGTTATTCTATGTCGTTCATCAAATGAAAGAGGTATCAGGTTTCTGATTGGCCCTCTGTTGTTAATGCCATTGGATGAATTTGCATCGCTGCCTGATCCGTCAGCAAACTGTAACGTGTATGTTGCATTCAATTCCAGATTGTTGGTTCGTCGTCTGTCTAACGAGAATGAAAATCCTTTTACGGTACCAAAGTCAAGATTATCAAACATTTTATAACTATTCAGTGGTGCAGCGACATTGGCAAATACCCTTTGTTGTACGAGGTCTTTCATTTCTTTATAATATGCGGACACTTTCATAGCCATGGTTTCTGAAACTTTTTGTTGGAACCCGACTTCATAATCTACCGTTCTGACAGGTTTCAGATTTGGGTTGTCCAGCGCACCATTTCCATTTATTCTGCTTATGTCCTCGAAGAAATAATAATCAAGGGCAGACGCAAAAGCATTGGAAGGAGGTCTCTGATATAACACATCATAATGAGCAAAGAAACCTGCATCATCTGAAATAGGAAAAGAGAATGCCAGTCTTGGCATAAAATTAACTTGTGGTTTATAATCCACAAATGATGTATTAGGGTCAAATTCAGAATCCTGAATTTTTAATACTCTGTCTACCGTTTTACCGGCATAAGATGGGAAGACCAGTCCACCCTGATAAATTACATTTCCACCGGAAACTGCTGTACCATTTGGAAGATACCATTGATCTCCCTTTCTGAAAGCCACCAGATTGTCTGATTCTTCTGATGCCACGTATACACTGTAATCATCTGCTACAGAAGTAGGCTGGTCTTTATCCACCCGGCTGTAATAATCTTTTGCATTTTCAATTTCATACAATGCGTATGGGTCTCTGAGTACTTTAGTATTGGCATCATAATAATCTACCCTCAGACCTAATCTGAAGATGATATCTTTGTAAGAAAATTTATCCTGAAGGAATACCGCTCCATAAATCGGTTGTTGTGGAGCTACGACAAAAGTTCTCCTGCCTGAAGCATCTCTGGTAGAAAAGAAATCTTCAAATCGGACATCAGTACCCAATTTGTTTCCTAAATAGTCATAACCCGAATACCCGACAAGATTTCTGTTGATCAGTTCATTGGCTGAAAACATGTCAAGTCTTAATTTGCTCGGATCAATTTCCCATACATTGACATAGTCATTGTCTGATTTGCCGGTAAGTTCTCTGACACTTCTGTAAAATTTATTATCTTCTACAATATTCAGTTTTGTCTGATAAACATTTTCTACCTGTGGACCGAATGGCCCATCTATGGTCATAGTATCTATCACCACATCTTTGTCTAATCCGTTTATATGGTTATTTGCCAATAAGTCGGCAGCCTGCCACAATTCGAAAGGACTGACACCCCAGTTTCTGTTAATACTTTGTTCGTAAATCAAACCGAATTGTATATTATGTCTTCCTTTTTCTGAACCACCAGGAAGCAAATCAAATCCGGTGACAAGATTCAAAGAATAAGTGTCATTATCACTTTTATTATATGCATTATACACCTGTCCTACGTTAGAATATAGATTATTCCAGGCAGTATTTATAGTATTATTCAACAATCCATTCACATTTACTCCACCTATCTCATTATATGAACCCAGAATAGGATTTATATTAGGATCCAGTGTATATTCTCCAATTTCCTCTCGGTAACCTATATGACCAAACGGATCAATTTGAAACAATGGATCATTTGGGTCAAGAAATCCAAATATCTTTTCCCAGGTGCGCAACGTTTTTCCAAAATATCCATAATTAAAAAGTCTGTCTTCATGTCTCACGTCCTCTGTTCTGGTTTTCCCTTTCTGATATCCCAAAGTGATAGTATAAGCAAAATTTCTGAGATTTCCTCCAGATTTGGCGGTTTCGTCATCACGATCTGATATCCCCTGTTTTCCAAGTTTATGCGTAAATCTGAAATTTCCTCTATAAGTGTTTGAATATTGATACGGGTTATTTACCCAGTTTAAAAGTGACCAGCCGGGGTTGTTGGGTGTAAATCTGTCTTTTCTGTCGTTGTAATTGCCAGAGAGTTGAATATCAATGTTATCTGAGACTCTAATGTCGAATCGGCCAGTAAGGTCCAAATCAACATTGCCATCATTTGGTCTTGCTTTGAAAGGTGAACCCAACTCAGATGATCTGACCAATTCAAGCGACGGAAATCTGGTGTCACCAATATTGTAAGTTGGGTTTTGTTCGAGCTGTCTGATTAATGATTCGGGAGCTCTGTATACCCCGATTGAAGATGGATTGTTGTCCTTTACATCCCTGTATTGTCCTGAAAACCTATATCCAAGTACCGATTGTTTTTTACTATTTCTGAATATTGGACCTGATACATTACCACTGATAAGGTTGTAACCAAATCCATCCACCGACTTTTCAATTTCCACACTACCTGAGAGTCCATTTGAAGGCCCTCTGGAAGTAAGCGAAATAACACCACCAGTCACATCTCCATATCTGGATTCAATACCTCCAATGACTACCTGTAATTGCTCTATTTCTGATTGAGGTATCAGGTTCCCGGATACTCTAACCCCATCCAGAAAGTACACCGTTTCATTGGATCTTGATCCACGTACTGAAATAGCACCTCCATCTCTTGATGAAATTCCGGCAGAAGTTGCTGCAATCGCATTTACATTTTTGGTGGGCAGTGCCCTGATTTTTTCGGCTGTCACAGTGGTACCCTGAGTAGTGTTATCTATCTCGATTAATGGCACCTTATATTCCTTGATCTCAATACCTAAATCCAAAAGTACTGCATCATCTGACAGTGAAAAATTAACCCTGTTAGTTTTTCCCGCTTTTATAACAATGTTAGTTTGCCTTTGGGCCGCATAACCTACATAACTGGCTTCCATGTCATAAGTCCCGGGTTGGACATCAGAGATAAAAAAGTTTCCATCCAGGTCGGTCTCAGTTCCGGTGATTAACACACCTCCTCTGTATAAGGCCACTGTTCCAAAAAGGATTGGTTCTCCAGTTTTGGCGTCAATTATTTTCCCTTCAATGGTAGTCTGAGCATTTACACCCAACAATCCAACAAGAAAAAATCCGATTATAAGTAATAATCTATTCATGCTCTGAATTTTTGATTATGTTAAAAATTTCTTAAAAGTCCGCAATGTTAATGAATATCAAAGGTTTTGCAAAATTTTTCTTTTAAATATCTTCACTATTGTATCCACCGATACATTTTAGAGTATGATTAAAATTCCATCATTTGTCTGCAAGCGGCAATTTTTATTTTATCCTGCGTTATATTTTTTCGCCGTAGGTTCAGGTTTAGATGTAGGTTGCCAAGCAAAGTTTTGCTTGGTTCATTCACTTTCGAGTGATTTCTATCACTCGAATGCTGACATTAAGTCAGCACCGCTCAATCATCTAAAATTAAAATTTGCTCGCTTTCGCTCAAACATGAAAATTAAAACATTCTCTTAAAGTATTTTCCCTTTAATAATTTTATCAAATACAACACCGGCGATCAGTTGAAGAGACTCTTTTGTCCAACCGGCAATATGCGGTGTTAATACTACATTCTCCATTTTGTAAAGACGTTGATACATTTCACGTTCTTTGTCAGAAAAAGTTTCAGGTTTTTCGTTTTCAAACACATCCAGACAAGCTCCGGATACTTTTCCTGAATCCAAACCTTCAAGTAGTGCTTTGGTATCCAGAATATCCCCTCTTGAAGTATTTGAAATGATCACACCATCTTTACAATGTGAAATAAATGATTCGTTTACCAAACTTTTTGTCTCATGTGTCAATGGCAGATGTAATGAAATGATATCTGATCTGGTAATTACTGTGTTTAAATCTACCTTTTCTACAAAACGAAGTGACGATGGATATTGCGTCCTGTATTTGTCATAAGATATTACTTTTAGTTCCCAGGACGACAATTTTTTAGCAAATGCAGAACCCGTATGGCCTAAACCTATGATACCAATTGTTTTCCCTTTGAGTTCTGTCCCTCTGTTTTTTTCCCGGTTCCAATGATAATTTCTTACTTCTCTGTCTGACCGTATCAGATTATTCATAAGGGCAAGTATCATACCGATTTCATGCTCAGCTACCGCATTCCGGTTGCCTTCCGGCGAATTAAATACCTTGATTTTTTTTATCTTTGCATAACCCACATCAATAATTTCCAATCCGGATCCCAATCTGCCTATAAACCGAAGGTTTTTCCCTTTATCGATCTTGGACTTATCCATGATGATTTTGCTATTTATAATGATTCCTACATAATTATGAATAATATTATCAACCCGACTGTTGTCCAAAGTAGTATCATAATCAACCTCAAAACCGATTTGCTTCAGTTTTTCAGTAAGGAGAGGGTGAACATGGTCTGTGATAAGAATTTTTTTTACCATTTTTAAATGTTACAGTTTAACAAGTCTGAATAATTTTCAAACTTGAAAACATAAAAAACATTTTATCAAGTATATTTAAGAACAAAGATAATTTTTGTTCAATGATATTATAAATTTTTGAATTGTCATTTCGGTTAGTGAATATTTGTCAATCGTAAAATAATATTTTACCTTTGTGTCCCGATCAGAATATTTCCATTCAATATGCCAAAAGATAATACTATTAAATCAGTCCTAATTATAGGAAGTGGGCCTATAATTATTGGACAAGCCTGTGAATTTGACTACTCGGGAACACAGGCTTCCAGATCCCTGCGTGAGGAAGGTATCATAGTGACATTGATAAATTCCAATCCTGCCACCATTATGACAGACAATGTCACGGCTGATCATATCTATCTTTGGCCACTGACCGTTGAAAGCATTATAAAAATTCTTGATGAGCAGCAAATAGATGCGGTTTTACCCACTATGGGAGGACAAACAGCTTTAAATTTAGCCATTGAAGCTGAAAATATGGGCGTTTGGGATAGATATGGGGTTAGAATGATAGGAGTCGATGTCAAAGCTATAGAACTTACAGAAAACCGTGAAGCTTTCAAACAACATGTAATAAAGTTAGGAATGAAAGTAGCCGATTCATTTACGGCAAACTCGTTTTTAGAAGGAAAAGAAGCCGCGCAGGAAATCGGATTCCCCCTTGTTATCAGGCCTTCATATACTTTGGGTGGAACAGGAGGTGGATTCGTGATGAAAGAAGACGAATTTGATGAAGCGCTAAGAAGGGGATTGGAAGCATCACCATCACATGAAGTTCTGGTTGAAAAAGCAGTGATCGGATGGAAAGAATATGAACTTGAACTGCTCAGAGACAATAATGACAATGTCATTATCATATGTACGGTTGAAAACCTTGATCCTATGGGGATTCATACCGGGGATAGTATTACCGTTGCTCCCGCCATGACCCTCTCAGATACAGCTTTTCAACAAATGAGAGATGATGCCATACTTATGATGCGGTCATTGGGAAATTTTGCCGGTGGATGTAATGTGCAGTTTGCTTTGAATCCGGTAAATGAAGATATTATAACAGTTGAAATCAATCCAAGAGTATCCAGATCATCCGCTCTGGCGAGTAAAGCCACGGGATATCCAATTGCAAAAATTGCTGCCAAACTAGCCATAGGTTATCATCTTGATGAACTTAAAAATCAAATTACCAAAACAACTTCAGCTTTCTTTGAACCGGCACTTGACTATGTTATCGTAAAAATGCCAAGATGGAATTTCGATAAATTTTATGGAGCTGATGCAACCCTTGGACTCCAGATGAAGTCTGTTGGTGAAGTGATGGCAATTGGCAGAAATTTTCTGGAAGCGCTTCAAAAAGCATGTCAAAGTCAGGAAAATAACAGAGCCGGACTTGGTGCAGATATTAAAGAATGGATACAAACTGAAGACATTCTGGCACGTCTGGAAAAAGTGAGTGATGATAGAATATATCGTGTGAAAGATGCTTTAAGACTTGGGGTGCCTGAAAAAACAGTACATAAACTTACTAAAATTGACCCCTGGTATATTAAACAAATCAAGCGATTAGTCAAGTATGAGGAAAAGCTTATGAGGTACAATGTGGCAGAAGATATTCCGGCTGATTTCTTTAGAGAATTAAAAACGGTAGGTTATTCTGATGCTCAGATTGCCTGGGTACTTCGTATCAGAGAAGTCGAAGTGACCATACAAAGAAAAAAACTGGGGATCATCAGGACTTTTAAAATGGTGGACACCTGTGCCGCTGAATTTGAAGCTAAGACACCATATTTTTATTCTACTTTTGAAAGTGAAAACGAAAGCATTCCTTCCGATAAGAAGAAAATCATTGTACTAGGATCGGGACCAAACAGGATCGGGCAAGGGATAGAATTTGATTATTGTTGTGTCCACGGCATCCTTGCCATTAAAGAAGCCGGTTATGAAGCAATCATGATCAATTGCAATCCGGAAACTGTATCTACAGATTTTGACATTGCTGATAAATTATACTTTGAACCTGTATTTTGGGAACACATCGAGGAAATTATTGATCTTGAGAAACCGGAAGGGGTCATTGTTCAGCTTGGTGGGCAAACTGCACTGAAACTGGCTGAAAAATTCCACCAGAAAGGTATCAAAATCATAGGTACAGATTTTAATAGTCTTGATTTGGCAGAGGACAGGGGTAGATTTTCTGATCTTTTGAAAGAACTGGAGATTCCTTATCCCGAATATGGAGTAGCCAGAGATGTTGATGAAGCGATCGAAGTAGCCAAAAGGGTAAATTATCCTGTATTGGTAAGACCATCCTATGTAATAGGAGGACAACGGATGCGTATTGTAATCAATGACAAGGAATTGGAAACCCATGTATTGAGTATATTTAAACATCTTCCGGATAACAAGGTGCTTATTGATCAGTTTCTTGAAAGAGCAAAGGAAGCAGAGATAGATGCCATTTATGATGGAGATGAACTGCATATCATGGGTATTATGGAACACATCGAACCAGCTGGTATTCACTCCGGTGACAGTTCCGCTGTGCTTCCTACCTATTCACTCAGTCCTGCTGCTGTAGGACTTATGGTTGAATATGCGAATAAACTGGCTGTAGCACTTAATATCAGAGGTCTTATCAATATACAATTTGCCATTAAAAATGATGATGTCTTTGTAATTGAAGCAAATCCAAGAGCTTCCCGAACAACACCTTTTATCGCAAAAGCCTATCAGGTACCGTACCTTAAAATTGCAACACAGGTCATGCTGGGCACACATAAACTTAAAGATTTTGATATTATTAAAAATCTAACAGGATATGCTATCAAGGTTCCTGTGTTTTCGTTTGATAAATTTCCAAATGTAGATAAAAATCTGGGTCCTGAAATGAAGTCCACCGGAGAGATGATCTATTATATCAAAGATTTGTACGATCCGTATTTCAGAGATCTTGACAGAAGACGATCCATGTTTTTGAGCAGATAAATTAAATTAGTGTCTTCTGAAAGTCACAAAAATAAATGAAAATCAAATGATTATGTTTCTATATTAGAAAATAAGTGTAAATGAATTTTGATTAATTACTCCAGAAACAGCCTTCCGAATTATATTTATTTTTGTAAGTCAGCTGCACACAATTTACTTCACCTTCTTCACCTTGAAGTATTAGTATACATCGGCGGTTCGAAGGATAGTATCTTATGCACATCTGATTTTTTCAGCGGACCCTAGTTAATTCAGTTTAAAATCTGATACCAATAAAAATTCAGGCACCGTGACTTCAAAGGTAGTTTTGTCTTCAATACGTTCAAAGGTATAGTTTCCATACATCTTTCCTATAGGGCTGTTTAACGGGCACCATGACATATATTGAAACACGCTTCCCGGGTCCAGAACCGGTTGCTTGCCAATGACTCCATCCCCTTTGACTTCTCTTCTTATTTGAATAGAATCAACTATATACCAATGTCGGGACAGTAACCTTACTTTATTCATACCCGTATTTTCAATAGTAACCTGGTATGAGTAAATAAATTTACCAATTGCCGGATTGGATTCTTCGGCTTCATATTTTGGTTGAACACTAATACTAATCATCTCAGTGATCGCAGTGTATATTTTATTTTTTTCTGTCATGATGTAGGAACTCCAAAGATAAAAGTTTCAACAATGTTTTCTGCTTCCACAAATGAAACTTCGAGCACGTCATTAACAAGTATAATATCAAAACTGTTCTCGAAAGTCATTTCTCTTTTTACTTTTTCTATTCTCTTTCGAAGACTCTGTGACGTTTCAGTATTTCGAAGGGTGAGTCTTTCTATTAATGTGTCTATAGAAGGTGGCCTTACAAATACAGACATACATTTTTCATCAAAAAAACGTTTGATATTCTTGGCTCCTCTCACATCAATATCAAAAACCAAATGTTTTTCTTTTTTCCATATAATGTCAACTTCTGACTTCAAAGTACCATAAAACTGGTTCTCATATACTTCTTCCCACTCAATAAACAGCCCTTTATCTATACTTTCTTTAAATTCATCAATACTCATGAAGTAATAATCCTTACCATTGATTTCGTGAGGTCTTTTATCGCGAGTAGTAGCCGAGACAGAAAAATCAAGAAATTTATATTTTGATAAAAGATGCCTTACCAGTGTTGTTTTACCAGCTCCTGATGGCGCCGTAAAAATGAACATCTTTCCTTGAAATTCCACTCCTTTCATCTGGTGCTGTTACAAAATATTAGCCAACTGCTCTTTTAGTTTTTCAAGTTCATCTTTCATCATTACTACATATTGCTGTATATCTGAATCCTGTGCTTTCGCACCAATTGTATTGATTTCTCTACCTATTTCCTGAGCGATAAAAGACAATTTTCTACCTTTCTGGTCATCTTTGTGATCCAGTTCTTCCATAAAGTAAGTGCAATGTTGTGATAACCTTACTTTTTCTTCATTGATATCCAATTTTTCGATATAATACAAAATTTCCTGTTCATATCTGTTTTGATCCACTTGTTGTTTCTGAGAAAAAACTTCCATATTTTTTTTAAGTCTTTCTTTGATCCTGTCTAGTCTTACTGATTCATATGGCTCTATTGATTTAAGGTGTTGTTCTATATACCTGATGCGTTCTATAAGATCGTGTCTTAAAACAAGTCCCTCATCATACCTGAATTTAATTATGGAAGCTAATGCTTCATCCACAGTCTTCTCCACCAATTTCCACTCATCTTCATCTGCAAGTTCTTCATTCTGACCTATAACGTTGGGAATTCTTAGAACAGATTGAAGGATGTCCCCTTCGGTAATATTTAATTCCTGTCTGAGGGAGTTTAGTTCTTTATAGTACTTTCGAAAAGCATCTGCATTTATAAAGGCATTTTCTTCTTCTGAAAAACCATCTAATGTAATAGTCAGATCAAGCTTACCCCTTTGAAGTGAATCAATGACTCTTTTTCTCAGATCCATTTCACGATCCCTGTAACTGTTAGGCAGTTTGCAACGTATTTCTGTACTTCGTGCATTCAGAGATTTAATCTCTACTCTGATTACTTTACCATTAATTTCGGTTTTACTGTGACCAAACCCTGTCATTGATAAAATCATAATATTATTTTATATCCGGCAAATATAGCAGCAAAAAGCAGATAATTTATTTTATAATAGTTCGATTTTTAGTAATATATTGTAAATGAATGACTTAAATGCATGTTTTTTTTAATAATTTAGTGAAAAAAGAACAAAATAATTTTCTTAATAACAATATTTTACGAAATTTGCGCCACTTTTTAATGAAAGGTGTCATTTAATCATAGAAAATTAAAAATCAACCAAATGCGTAAAGCTGATTTAGTAAACATAATCACAGAAAAAACTGGAGTTCCTAAAGTAGATGTGCTGGTAACTCTCGAAATGTTTTTTAAAGAAGTCAAAAGTTCACTGTCCGGAGGAGAAAATGTGTATGTTCGGGGCTTTGGCTCATTTGTCATCAAGAAAAGGGCAAAGAAGATAGGAAGGCACATTAAGAAAAATAAATCAATTGAGATTCCGGAGCATTTTATTCCTTCTTTCAAACCGGCAAAAGTTTTTGTAGATCAGGTAAAAGCAAATGTGGACTCACTGCCCGATGAAGATGGTGATGACGATTAATATTTTTATTTAATTTTTTATGAGTCGAAATCAAATTATTGTATTGATTGGCACAGTTGTGTTTTTCTTGATACTTTATTTTGGGTTTGAAATTATTCCACCAAAAAATAAAGATCTCGAAATGTCGAGAACTTTGAATATTGAATCTACAGGTATCAGTAATCTAATCAGAGATGCAATGATGAAATTGGATGCGGATCAAAAAAATATCATTGATGCAGTCAATTTAGACATGGAAAAAGTTGTAAATGATACATTGAAACGCATAGAAATGATCAAATCATTATCAGGAATGTGGTATGATTATGGATTTCCATCTATAGCGGGTACCTATGCAGAGGATATTGCTAATTTATCCGGAACAGAGGATTCCTGGTCTATGGCAGGCACTACTTTTACGCTATGTGTCAGAAGTACAGAGGAAAAGAAAATAAAGGATTATTGTTCGAAAAGAGCTATAAGAGCTTTTGAAAATGCCATATCGATTGCACCGGAAAATATTGATCATCGTATAAATCTGGCAGGTTGTTTTGTAGATAATCCTTCTGAAAATAATCCGATGCAGGGAATATTGATGCTTAGAGATCTGAATGCTAAATATCCGGACAATATTCCGGTGTTGCAACAGTTGGCAAGGCTTTCCTTGCGGACCAATCAGACGGATAAAGCCATTGAAAGACTGGAAGCAGCTATTAAAATTGACCCTGCAAACCAAATAACAATTTGCCTTTTGGCTACCGCTTATAAAAATATTGGTAACAATTCAAAGGCTAGCGAATACGAAAAAAAATGTGTTAATTAATTTACTTTTTAAAATATTAAAATATGCCTTGCGGTAAAAAAAGAAAACGTCATAAAATATCGACGCACAAGCGTAAAAAAAGATTAAGAAAAAACAGACATAAGAAAAAGAACAGATAAGAAATGATAGTCTGCAGCCGGGTTATTTTTGTGGTAATCCGGCACTTTCTTTGTATCAGGCAGTTTGTGTGACATAATCATATTTTCAGGCTCAAAAATAAGACAACAAACTAAAGAAAACTAAAAGAATGGTATCGTTACTTTTAGATTATTTATCTTCATCTTTATAACCTTTCACACAACCCTTCACTGCTTAGTACAACAAAATGTTGATATTTGGAAAGATTTTATATGTTTGAGAAACAAATAAATACTTGTTATTAATTTGAATTTCATTTTATTTTTAAAACCTTAATCACATATTACATATATGTTGCGGAAAGTATAAGACGATTGTCTTTTTTATTACATTTAATAAAAACAAGATAAGACAACATTGTGGATAAAGAATTGATCATAAAATCAACTCCAACCGATGTAGAGATAGCATTGATTGAAGGTTCAAAATTGGTTGAAATACATCGCCAAAAGACCAACAACAACTCTATTGTAGGAGACATTTTTCTTGGCTGTGCCAAGAAACTTATGCCTGGCCTTAACGCCGGATTTATGGATATTGGCCATAGAAAAGATGCATTTTTACATTATACTGACTTGGGACCTCAGATAAAATCTCTGATAAAATATACAAATAGTGTTATAAACGGAAATTACAACAGCCCTTTGCTTGAAAATTTTCAATTGGAGCCTGATAATCACAAAACAGGAAAGATAGATCAAGTATTTGATAAAAATACTCATGTGCTCGTCCAGGTGCTTAAAGAACCAATCTCTACAAAAGGACCCAGATTAAGTTGCGAACTGACATTGCCTGGTCGATATGTAGTATTGACACCATTTTCAGACATCGTAGCCGTTTCCAAGAAAATAGCCTCAGGTGATGAAAGGAAGAGGTTAAAAGTACTGGTAGAAAGTATTAAACCTAAAAACTTTGGTGTTATCGTCCGAACAGCAGCCGAAGGAAAAAAAGTAGCCGATCTTCATAATGATATACGGGAACTTGAAGAAAAATGGAAATCTATTTTCAATCAGTTGAAACAATCAAAATCACCTGAAAAGATATTAAGTGAGATAGATAAGACTTCAAGTATACTGAGAGATATTTTAAATGATAATTTTAATAAAATCATTGTTGACGACAAAGAAATGTACCAAAGTCTTAAGGATTATCTGACCAATATAGCTCCTGACAGAGTTAAAATCCTTCAACAGTACAAAGGCTCGAGACATATTTTTGATCATTTCGATATCAACCGGCAAATTAAAGCGTCTTTTGGCAAAACTTCAACTATGAGTAGCGGAGCATATGTGGTTATAGAACATACAGAAGCCATGCATGTAATTGATGTTAATAGTGGACCGAAGATGCAGCGAAAAGATCAGGAAGATGCTGCTCTTGCGGTTAATCTGGAAGCAGCGGAAGAGATAGCTCGTCAGCTTAGACTCAGAGACATTGGAGGTCTGGTTGTCATTGATTTTATTGATATGAAATCTTCAGAAAATAAGCTCAGTTTGTTTAATAAAATGAGAGATTTTATGGA
>JACMLK010000288.1 GCA_014379665.1 Saprospiraceae bacterium
CTGAAGTGTTTTCTATCCCTCTTTTTTTATCAATTTCAGGATGACCAGGCGTTGCGCTCTTCCATTGCCTGAAATTTTTTATATCCTCCATACCCATTAATCCACACAAGGTCAGTTGCGAATAAAGCATCGCGGACATATGACCGGCATCCAGAAAGAATCTGTCTCTGAATTGCCAGGCCGCATCTTCCGGATCAAAATTAAGAAATTCACTATACAATATCTGAATATAATCTGCTCCCCCCATGGGGCCACCGGGATGGCCGGATGATGCCTTTTCAACCATGGCAGCTGATAAAATTCTGATATTATCTGCGGATAATAGTGCGTTTGATTTAGTCACTTACGTTAATTTTTAAAATTTGGTCAAAAGTAGTAAGATTTGGAATATTATCATGGAATCAATGAGAATGAAAATTGATGTAAATTAAAACACTGATTTAAGGTGTTTAAAAATAACTTTGTTCAGACTTGAAAAATTAATGTAATTGTTATATATTTGCGCCACGAAAGAGTAAATGTGAAAGGGAACAGGCTGTTCCCTTTTTTATTATATCTTATTATGGATAATTCAACACTTGAAAAATTAATAGAAAAAGGGCTTGTTGAGCTCGAATTCGGAGACATGTATCTCGTTGATTTAAGAGTAAGAAATAATAAGATAGAAGCTTTTCTGGATAGTGATGATGGTGTCAGCTTTATGAAATGTCAAAAGTTAAGCAGATGGATTGAAGCCATCCTAGATGAAAATAAGAGTTTTGGAGAAAATTATATTCTGGAGATTTCTTCCGCTGGTGTGGGCAGTCCTTTGAAATTATTAAAACAGTATCCTAAAAATATTGGAAGGATAATTGATATCAAACATACAGGCGATAAGAATAGTAAAGGTGTTCTTAAAAATGTGGTAGACAACAGAATATTTGTGGAGTACGAAATAAAAGTAAAAGAAGGAAAAAAGAATAAAATGGTCATTATGACTGATGAAATTAAGTTTGAAGATATAATTGAGTCAAAAATTAAAATAAGTTTTAATTAATGAATTTAGTAGAATCCTTTTCAGAGTTTAAAGAAGGTAAAAACATAGACAGACCGACGATGGTTCGTGTGTTGGAAGATGTATTCAGGACCTTAATCAGGAAAAAATTTGGTTCTGATGATAATTTTGATGTGATTGTCAATACCCACAATGGCGACCTTGAGATGTGGAGAGTGAGGCTGATTGTGCCTGATGGTGAGGTCACAGACGAATTGGCTCAAATCTCCTATACTGAGGCTAAATCAATAGATGAAGCATATGAAGTAGGAGAGGAATGTTATGAATTATTGACATTGGAGGATTTTGGCAGGAGATCTATTATGGCTGCCCGCCAGACTTTGATATCCAGAATCATGGACCTGGAAAAGGACGATGTGTACAAAAGATATATGGATCGTGTCGGAGATCTTGTGGTGGGTGAAGTAAGTCAGATTTTGAAAAAGGAAGTGCTGGTTTTGGACGATGCCACTCAAAACGAATTGGTTCTTCCGAGGTTAGAAATGATAAAAGGTGATTTCTTTAGAAAAGGAGACATGGTGAGAGGAATAATCAAAAGAGTAGAAATGCGCAATGGTACTCCTATGGTCATGCTGTCCCGAACTGATAATGCTTTTCTTGAAAAGTTACTGGAACAGGAAGTGCCTGAGATTGAAGATGGCCTCATCACGGTGAAGAAAATCGTAAGAATGCCCGGTGAAAGAGCTAAAGTAGCTGTAGAATCTTATGATGACAGAATTGATCCTGTAGGCGCTTGTGTTGGAATGAAAGGATCAAGAATACATGGCATAGTCAGGGAGTTAAAGAATGAAAACATTGATATAGTAAACTTTACCAATAATATTTCTTTGTTTATTCAGCGTTCATTAACACCTGCAAAGGTAACAAGTATTTCACTTGATGACAAAAATATGAGAGCTTCCGTTTATTTGAAACCGGATCAGGTATCATTGGCGATAGGTAAAGGTGGAAGTAATATAAAATTAGCCAGTAAACTGACTAATTATGAGATTGATGTATTCAGAGACAATGAAGAACAGGAAATTGAGGATGTAGATTTGGATGAATTCAGCGATGAAATAGAAGATTGGGTAATTGAAGCCCTTAAAAATATAGGTTGTGATACTGCCAAGAGTGTACTTTCACTAAACAGAGAGGAACTCATCAGAAGATCAGACCTGGAAGAAGAGACGGTAGATGAAGTGTTGAAGATATTGGCTTCAGAGTTTGAAGACGAATAGACTTTTTTATAAATATTTTAATTCGCTAATGGCAGAAAGATTAGTAAAAATAGCAAAGGAGCTGAATGTAGGTCTTAGTACGATTGTGGATTTCCTGGCGTCAAAAGGGTTTATTATTGAAAATAAACCAACTTCACAGGTCTCAGATGAAATGCACAGCGTCCTGTTAAAGGAATTCAGTACTTCAATGGCTGTAAAAGAAAAGGCTGACCAGATTATCATTGGCACGAGACCGGGGTCTAAGGAGGACCAAAAACACCACTTTGATGAAAAACCTGTTTTCAAGCCACTATTCACTATTCCAAAATTAGCTGATTTAGACAAACCTAAGGAAGTTCCGGTATTGGAGCCGGTACTTGTGGTTGAAAAGGAAGAAAGCAAGGAAGAAATATTTTCTGTTAAAACAGATGCACCGAAACTTACGATTCTTGGGAAAATTGATCTTGAAAAATCTACGCCCGCGAATAAAGCTGATGTCTCTGAGGAAATAGAAAAAGAACAGCCTCATTCGGTCGAACCAATGAAATCTGTGGCAGAAGAGAAAATGGAAGAAGCTGTGGTACCGGCAGCAGAAGATGGTTCAGAAGAAATAATGCATAGGTCTAAAACACCTCAACTGAAAGGACTTAAAATTTTAGGGAAAATTGATACCAGCAAACTGGATAGTTCTACTAAACCTAAAATAGTAGAAAAACCAAAGGTTCAACCGGGACAACCCGCAAAACCGGAAGGCACTCCCCAGGGAAGCACTATCAGCGAATCTCAGAAACGCAAGCGCAAACGCAAGAAATTGCCTACCGGAGCTCCTGTCGGTGACTCCAGACCTGGATCAGACCCAAACAGGACTGTCGGAACGCAGGCAAATAAAGGAAAACCCGTCAGAGATGAAGTTAAGGAGGTATCACAAAAAGAGATTGACGATAAAATCAAAGCTACCATGGCCCGTCTTACAGGGGGTGGTAAAAATAAAAGACAAAAAATAAGACGGGATAACAGAGACGTAAAAAGGGAGAAACAGGAATTACGGGACACCGAAGAAATCGAACTGAAACTGAAATTAACTGAATTTGTTTCAGTTTCAGAATTGGCAAGTTTGTTAGATCTCCCCGTTTCTCAGGTTATTACTACCTGTCTTAGTTTAGGAATCATTGTTTCTATCAATCAACGTCTCGACGCTGAAATTATTGAATTAGTAGCTGGTGAATTTGGTCATGAGGTAGAATTCATTAGTGCAGAAGAAGAGGTGGAAGATGAAAACACCGAAGTGGACAGTGAAGAAGATTTATCTCCGCGAGCTCCGATTGTTACGGTAATGGGACATGTTGATCACGGTAAAACATCTTTACTTGACTTTATCAGATCAGCTAATGTAGTGAGTGGAGAAGCCGGGGGTATTACCCAGCATATTGGGGCATATGAAGTCAGGGTTGGTCCGGACAAAAAGAAAATCACTTTCCTGGATACTCCCGGACACGAAGCTTTTACTGCGATGCGGGCCAGGGGTGCAAAAGTTACAGATATTGCTGTGATTATTATTGCCGCTGACGATCATATAATGCCTCAAACCAAAGAAGCAATCAGCCATGCTCAAGCCGCCGGTGTCCCCATGATTTTTGCTATAAATAAGATTGATAAAGCAGGGGCAGATGCAGAAAGAATCAAACAGGAACTGGCCTCTATGAATCTCCTTGTTGAAGATTGGGGAGGAACATATCAATCGCAGGATATATCTGCTAAAGATGGATTGCATATCGATAAGTTGCTGGAAAAAATACTTTTAGAAGCAGAAATTCTTGACTTGAAAGCTAATCCAAACAGACATGGATTGGGAACGGTTATAGAAGCATCTCTTGATAAAGGCAAAGGATATGTTACGAAAATTCTTGTCCAGAATGGCTCAGTGGAAGTGGGTGATTCAATGGTTGCAGGGCCATATTCAGGTAAGATAAAGGCCATGTATAATGAGCTCGGTAAAAAAGTAAAAAAAGCCGGTCCTTCAAATCCTATCCTTATTCTTGGTCTCAGCGGTGCACCTCAGGCGGGTGAAAAATTTAAGGTGATGGAATCAGACCAGGAAGCCCGACAACTTGCAGCCAAACGAGCTCAGATTGAAAGAGAACAGTCTAACAGGGCCAGTAAACGAATAAGTCTGGATGAGATCGGACGTCGACTTGCTTTAGGTACCTTCAAGGAACTGAATCTGATTGTTAAGGGTGATGTGGATGGTTCTATTGAAGCACTTTCAGATTCGCTCATTAAACTTTCTGTAGCCACCATTCAGGTTAATGTCATCCATAAAGCGGTAGGAGCGATTGCAGAGTCCGATGTTTTATTGGCTTCGGCTTCTGATGCTATCATCATTGGATTTCAGGTACGACCTTCAGCCAATGCCAGAATTCTTGCCGAAAGAGAAGGAGTTCAGATTAAGACTTATTCTATTATTTATGAAGCTATCGAAGAAATTAAATCTGCGATGGAAGGTATGCTGGAACCAACAAAAGAAGAAAAAATTGTTGCTCAGGTCGAAGTCAGAGAGATTTATAAAATGTCTAAAATCGGAACCATTGCCGGTTGTTATGTCACTGAAGGCAAGATCACCAGAAATACACATATCCGTATAGTAAGAGACGGCATCGTTATATTTCCAACCAAGGAAGGTGCCCATGGCGAGTTAACTTCATTAAAGAGATTCAAAGAAGATGTCAAGGAAGTCAGAACCGGCCTGGAGTGTGGTATAACCATTAAAAGCTATAATGACATCCGTGAAGGCGATATTATAGAAGGGTACGAAATCATAGAGATCAAACAGACTCTGGGATAATATTTTCCTTAAGGCTATCACATGCAAATGTTACATAAGTCGGGAGATGATTTAAAATTTTATCTGGAAGATATCGTAGATAAAGTGAACAGAATTGATTTTATTGAACTGGATCCTATAAGTATTCCTCACTCCTTCAATTTACCACAGGATATAGAAATTTCAGGATTTTTTAGTGCCATGCTGGCGTGGGGAAATCGCAAAACCATTATCCGGAAATCAAAAGAACTCATGGTGCTTATGGATAATGCACCTTATGATTTTATCAGAAATCACTCTGAAAAGGATAAAAAAGTCTTGCTTGACTTTAAACACCGAACGTTTCAGGCTACAGATCTGCTCTATTTTATTGATTTTTTACAAAGACACTTTACCGTTGAAGATTCTTTGGAAAAAGTATTCCGACCCGATTGTGACACCCCCTATTCACAGGAAAAAGCATTAATCGGATTTAACCATTATTTTTTCAATGCTGACTATTCACCGCAAAGGACCAGAAAACATATCGCTACTCCGGATAATAAATCTACCTGTAAACGCCTGAATATGTATCTGCGCTGGATGGTGAGATCAGATGACCGGAAAGTAGATTTTGGCTTGTGGAAAACAATCCCTATGTCAGGATTAATGATGCCATTGGATGTGCATGTAGAACATTATGCCCGTAAATTTAATCTTATTACCCGGAAACAAAGAGACTGGCAAACTGTAAAAGAACTTACGGAATCATTGAGGCATTTTGATCCTCATGACCCTGTGCGTTATGATTTTGCTTTGTTTGGTCTTGGCGTTATGAAGTAATTACTCAGGGGCACCATTCTCAATCCAGCATTCTATTACCTTTATTTTGTCATCACTCAATTTTGGAAGGCTTTGAGGCATAGCTACGACACCTGATTCGTGTTTAATGGCTTTTAAAACATTTAAGTTCAAACTGGCTGATTTAGCATTGACATAATTGCTCAGATCCATTCCATCTGCCGGAAATTCACCGGAATGACAACCTACGGAGGTACAGGTTCCATTAAATATGGGAGCAACATCATTTGTATATGTTGGAGAAATACCGTCGCATACATTGGATGAATCGTCTTTACCACATGAAATAAATGTTAAAATGATAACCGGCAACAAGAGTAAAAAATTCTTAGACATAAAAAGTAAGATTAATTGATTTAGAATGCAAAAAAACAATAATTATTTCAATTCAAATATCTATCTGTCATTAAAAAACAAATTATTGATACATTGGTCTTATTTTTGCGCCTTCAATTAGAATTTAAATTAATAATTAGATGGATTTTAAAAATTTGATTGCGCACTGCAAGGAATATGGTTTTGTTTTTCAGTCAAGTGAAATATACGATGGATTGAGCGCAGTATATGATTATGGTCCCTATGGCGTGGAGTTAAAAAACAATATTAAAAGCTACTGGTGGAAATCAATGGTTCAGATGCATGAAAACATTGTAGGTCTTGACTCAGCCATTTTTATGCATCCAAAAACCTGGAAAGCTTCCGGTCACGTGGACGCATTCAATGACCCGTTAGTAGACAATAAAGACTCCAAAAAGAGATACCGGGCTGACCAACTGATAGAAGGATATGCTGAAAAAATAGAAGCAAAGACGGTGAAAGATGTCGAAAAAGCAAAAACCAGATTTGGTGATGCTTTTGATGAAAAACAGTTCCGTGAAACTAATGACAGGATTATTGAACGTCAAAAACAGATTGAAGCTGTACTCCTTCGTTTGTCAACAGCTATGGGAGCGGGCGATATGGATGAACTGAAAAATATGATCGAAGATTATGAGATTGTGTGCCCTGAATCCGGCTCAAGAAACTGGACAGAGGTACGTCAATTCAATCTCATGTTCAATACACAACTTGGCAATATAGCAGGAGAAGAAGGTAAACTTTATCTAAGGCCGGAGACTGCTCAGGGTATATTTGTAAACTTCCTGAATGTCCAGAAGTCAACCAGACAAAAAATTCCGTTTGGGATTGCGCAGATTGGCAAGGCATTCCGAAATGAGATCGTAGCAAGACAGTTTATCTTCCGGATGAGAGAATTCGAACAGATGGAGATGCAGTTTTTTGTTCGGCCGGGCTCAGAAATGGAATGGTACGACTACTGGAAACAATCACGATTGAACTGGCATAAAGCACTTGGTACAGATGCTTCAAAACTTCGTTTTCATGATCACGCCAATCTGGCACATTATGCCAACGCCGCCGTCGACATTGAATATGATTTTCCTTTTGGATTCAGGGAGCTGGAAGGCATTCACTCGAGGACAGACTTTGACCTTAGCCAGCATCAGGCTTTGTCAGGAAAAAAATTGCAGTATTTTGACCCGGAAATGAACGAAAATTATGTTCCCTATGTCGTAGAGACATCAATTGGATGCGACCGCATGTTTTTAGCTATGATTGCTAACAGTCTTCAGGAAGAAAACGTACCTGATGCTGAAGGTGCGGATTCCTTAAGAACAGTCATGAAATTACATCCTGCGTTGGCCCCTGTAAAAGTAGCTATACTGCCCCTTCTCAAAAACAAGGAAGAGCTTACAAAAGCTGCTTCTGAGATCTATGACAAACTGAAATTATCTTTCAATTGTCAATATGACGAAAAAGATGCCATTGGCAGGAGGTACAGACGTCAGGATGCTATAGGTACTCCTTACTGCGTGACTGTTGATTTTGAGACACTTGAAAATGACACGGTTACGATCAGGGACAGAGATACAATGGAACAACACAGGGTGAAGATATCAGAGATTAATAATGAAGTGGAGGATAAGGTAAAAATGGAAAATTTGTTGTAATAATTAGTTATATATTGCACTTAGTTTAATCATAATATTAAAGCCATGAAATTTTTTTCTGTACTATTTTTAGTAATAGCCATATCGATAGGTTGTAAGCATGATCATTCAAAACATCATCATTCAACTCCTGTTAATCAGAATGTAACTGAGCAGAATGCATATATGGTTAAGATACTCGACTCTATTTATAAAAATAGCGACCCAACCAAATGTTATAACCTGAATTTAAGAATGGCTGAGCTGCATAAAAAAAGTTCTGAAACCCATCCTGATCCTAACGAAAGATCTAAATATCTCTTTAAGTATGCCAATGAATTATTGAACGGTGGATCAACCCAGGAAGCCATAGCCATTTATGAGTTGTTTGTTTCAACAGTCAGACAACAAAATGCGCCGATTAAAGATAATGTAAAAGTAATCTTTGAACAATTAGCTATTGCTTATTTACGATTGGGAGAGCAGCAAAACTGTATTAATAACCATACCTCTTCTTCGTGTATTATACCCCTTCAAAAAGAAGGTTTCCATAATATCAAAACCGGCTCTGAAAAAGCAATAAAAATTTATGAAGAAATTCTCACCTTGTATCCTGATGACCTTAGCAGTAAATGGTTATTGAATGTGGCATATATGACTTTAGGAAAATACCCTAAAGGGGTACCCGCAAAATGGCTCATTCCAATTCCGGAATACAGTGATAAAAATTCATTGCCTTATTTTAAAGATATTGCATCCAAATTAGGCCTGGATGTACTTGGACTTTCAGGAAGTGTAAATATTGAAGATTTTAACAATGATGGAAACCTGGATATATTTATGACTGCGTATGGTCTTAATGAACAATGCAGGTTATTTTTTAATGATGGCAAAGGCTCATTTGATGATGTCACTTCGGCTGCAGGTCTTACAGGTATTGTGAGTGGATTGAACACCGTACATGCAGATTATAATAATGATGGTTATAAAGATATATTTATACTTCGGGGTGGTTGGTTAAATCTGGGAGGAAATATTCCAAATTCTTTGTTAAAAAATAATGGCAACGGTACATTTTCAGATGTGACAAAAGCAGCCGGAGTACTTTCTTTTCACCCCACACAGACTGCTGCATGGGGTGATTATGATGGTGATGGCTGGATTGATTTATACATAGGTAATGAATCCGCGAAACAATCCGGGACTATTCATCCAAATGAATTATACCGCAACAACGGAGATGAAACCTTTACAAATGTTGCCGCTTTGTACGGTCTGGATATTGTTGAATTTTGTAAGAGTGTAAATTTTGGTGATGTAAATAATGACGGTCTGCCGGACCTTTATATCTCTGTTATGGGTGGGAATAATAAATTATTTATGAATCGCGGAGGTAAGGACTATAAAAACTGGAAGTTTCAGAATATTGCACAGGAAGCTCACATGGAAAAACCATTCTATAGTTTTCCCAGTATATTTTTTGATTATGATAACGACGGAAATCTTGATTTGCTGGTATTTGGTTATTCATCAAATCTACTCCTTAACCTGGCTGAAGATGCTTCTCTTGAATATCTTGGCAAGCCATCAAATGGTGAAAAACCGAAACTATACAGGAACTTGTCCGGTGAAAAATTTGAAGATGTCACTCTAAAGTCCGGATTTAACACGGCAATTTATGCTATGGGTTGTAGCGTGGGAGATGTTGACAACGATGGTTATCAGGATATATATGCAGGTACAGGGGCCCCGGATCTACGAACGATTGTTCCGAACAGGTTTTTCAGAAATGTAAACGGAATTGCCTTTAATGATGAAACAAGTGCCGGATTTGGTCATATTCAGAAGGGGCATGGAATAGCTATGGGAGATCTTGACCATGACGGAGACAGAGATATTTATTGTGTTCAGGGAGGTGCTTTTCAGGGAGACGCAGCTTATAATGTTTTATTTGAGAATCCCATTAAAAACACAAAATGGATAAAACTGAATCTTGAAGGTACACTGAGTAACAGAGCGGCCATAGGAGCCAGAATACAGTTAAAAATTACCGATTCTAAGGGAAACAAAAAAAATATTTACAGGTGGGTCGGTACCGGAGGAACCTTTGGAAGCTCCTGTCTTCAACAGGAAATAGGCCTTGGGGATGTAATATCTGTGGACGAAATCATTATAAAATGGCCATCAAGAAAAAGTACAGAACAATCTTTTACCAATGTTTCATTTAATACCTGCTTTAAAATTACAGAAGGCCAAAGTGTACTCAAAGAAATAAAACAAATACCTGTAGTATTCAAAGAAAAAGCTCATGCCCATCATCATCAGTAAGTTTTTGTTACACTTATTGATTTAATCGTTTTCTTGTTTACCTGACCGTAAAGTGTGTTCTGACTGCTTGACTATTAGTATTAAATTCCTTATTTTTGGTTTTTGATCTGTGCTTTAGCCATATAGAAATATCATGAAACAATTTTTTTCTTTCCTCTTTATAATGACCTATTATACTGTATTTGCTCAATCTGGATTTGACGGTAATTATGAAGGTGTTTTAAACGGGGATAAAGTGACTCTATCATTATTGACTTCCGGAACAAAAAATGTAACCGGCAAAATGCTGGACAGTCAGAACAAATTTAACGTCAGTGGTTCGTATATACAAGGTACATTTACGGGTAAAGCAATAGAACCCGATATGGGTGTTGAATTTGCTATGTCAGGCACATTGTCCGGTGATATATTCAGGGTCAACCTTGGTTTTGACTATTTGGGAGAACATCATAACATGGAAGTATTATTTAACAAAATAATTTCAACAGACCAAAGTAAAAAAACAAAATCACCTTCAGCTATTCCTGATAAATCCAGAGATCAACGTATAACAGGTACCTGGGTAAAGGAGAGTAATTACAGTTCAGGTTACGGATCAAATAACACTTACGGATTTATGAGCAGTAGTGAAAGCATGGTTTTCTTTTCAGATGGGGGTATGGCAGATGGTGGATCATCCACTGTCATAGGTGGAAATGACTTTTCAGGAAAAACTTCTTCAAAAGAAAAAGCCATACCAGGCCTTTATTGGTGGACAGAGAATAATGTTATTTATCTTCGTATCACAGAAGAAGGTAAATCTCAGGAAGTAGCATTGGGAAAATATTACATTGAAAATGGTAGCATGCTGATCACAGGAGCCAATGGTGAAAAAGTATTGCTTACCAAACAATAAGATCAATCTCAAAATAAGCCATCTAATCTTTTTCTGCTGATGGACTGCAACCCTATGGTGGCGCAGGCGTCTACCACTTTATTTAACCCGGCAAATCTTGCATCGGTCGTATGACCTGATACATACCTGGCGTATATTTGCTGGGCAATTACAGCCAGTTTAAACAATCCGTATACATAATAAAAAACACCATTGCCGGGGTCAATTCCTGATTTTACGGCATATTCCTGCAGCAATCCTTCACGTGAAGGATTACCCGGTATGGTGGTAGGGCTGAGTTTGATGGCTAACAACCAATCAGGATCATCGACATTTACCCAATAACCCAATGAGCTCCCAAGATCCATGAGGGGATCTCCTATTGTGCTCATTTCCCAGTCAAGTATGGTTGTGACGTTACTATTTCCGATATCCAGTATCAGATTGTCATATTTAAAATCATTGTGGATTAATGAAGTTCCTGATGCAGGAGGAATATGTTCTCTGAGCCAGGCAGCCATTTTTTCTGCGGACTTAATGTCATCGGTTTTAGCGTGGAAATATCTTTTAGTCCAGCCGGATATCTGTCTTTCTGCATATTGGTCAGGAATTCCCAAATCACCGAGTCCCGCTTTGACATAATCAAGTTGGTGTACATCGACAAAAGTATCCATGAACTGTTGAAAAATATGGCGCATTGTCTTCTCATCCGGATTTACCTCATTCATCTCCGAACGAAGTATATATCCTGATACATATTCCATGATATAAAAGGTAGCCCCCAATACTTCAGTCTTAGAGCAATATAACACCGGTTTTGGCACTTTCTGGTTTAAGGGGTACAAAGCGTTCAGGATTTTGTATTCCCTTGACATGTCGTGCCCTGATTTGATGTCGGCCCCCTTTGGTGGCATACGAAGCACCCATTTGACACTTTCATTTATTTCAAGCAGATAGGTGAGGTTTGAATATCCACCTGAAAATGGTGTTATCTGTATGGTTCTGATCTGAATACCTGCTTCAGCATTCAAATATTTAATCAAAGCTACCTGATCAGTTGATCCACTTTTACTCAGATCTGATAAGATGCCCATATTCAGGTAGTGTAGGATTTCAATATCTCGCGGGCAACTCTTGATTTGTGTACTTCGTCCGGACCATCGTATATGCGCGCACCACGTTCGTGTCTGTACCACCATGACAATAATGTATCGTCAGTAATACCTAATGCACCGTGCGTCTGGATGGCTTTATCCAATACATGCTGTAACACATTGGCTACATAAAATTTTATAATGGATATTTCTACTTTCGCTTTTTCCTGTCCATTAATATCCATTTTACCGGCAGCGTCCAATACTAAAAGACGAGCTGCGTTGATCTCTGCCCGACATTCTGCTATCCAGTTTTGGATGGTTTGTTTTTCAGCGAGTGATTTGCCGGGTGACAACTGTCTGCTCACCGCGTATCTGCACATCATATCAAATGCACGTTCACAGATACCAATCCACCTCATGCAATGGTGGATACGTCCCGGTCCGAGACGGCTTTGGGCAATGGTAAATCCGTCACCTTCATTCCCTAATAGATTTGAAACGGGTACCCTGCAGTTTTCATATTTTATTTCCGAATGACTAAAGTAACCATCACCGGCATCACCCATGACGGAGATATTTCTAACGATATGTACCCCTGCTGTATTCAACGGCACTATGATTTGACTGCTACGATGATATGGACTGATATTTGTCCTGTCGGTAATCACCATGACTATGGCAAAGTCTGCCCCATCGGCTGAAGAGGTAAACCATTTATGGCCATTGATGACATATTCATTTCCTTCTTTGATAGCCGTAGTGTTCATAAGTACCGGGTTGCTACCTGCATTTTCCGGTTCGGTCATGGAGAAACAGCTTCTGATTTTTCCTTCTGATAATGGCTGTAGAT
The DNA here is from genome assembly GCA_014379665.1 of Saprospiraceae bacterium. Lineage (GTDB taxonomy): Bacteria > Bacteroidota > Bacteroidia > Chitinophagales > Saprospiraceae > OLB9. The sequence goes on from JACMLK010000288.1 coordinate 13,052, forward strand.
AAGTTGCCTTTTGTGCTTCTGAACCAAACTCCAGGAGTATTTCCATATTGCCTGCATCAGGTGCCTGACAATTGAATACATAATGACCTATTGGGCTCATGCCAAGTATTTCACTGACTTTTCCAAAATCACCATTGGAAAGGCCAAGTCCTCCGTATTCTTTAGCCAATTGAGGAGACCAGAGTCCTGATGATTTGACTTCCGACCTTAGTGTATCAAGAAGAGGTTTCGCCTTACTCCATGGCATTTGCAATATGCTCATTTCACAGGGCATTAATTTTAATTGAACAAATGATCGGATCTGATTCAGTACTACATCCAACGAGGCATTGGAAATTGAGGCTTGCTGATTTGACATATTAAATGTGTTCTAAGTTCAAAAATACAACACTACATGACAAAATCTTTTATTTTTACGGTAAATATCTGACTCTCTATGTTCAAACCCGAATCTCAAAAGCATTATACGGATTTGTCTAAAAAATTCCTTCAAACACCGGCGGACAAAAATGACCTCGGGGCTTTGAGAGACATACTCATATTTCACGAACGAAAATATTATATCGAAGATAATCCGCTCATTTCAGATTTTGAATACGATCAGTTATATAAACAACTGATAGCTATAGAAGAAGCATACCCCGAACTCATCACAACAGACTCACCCACCCAACGGGTAAGTACGGATTTGTCGGGAGATTTCCCACCGGTACAGCATATGGTACCCATGTTATCTCTGGACAATTCATATAATGAAGACGACCTCAATGACTTTGATACTTCTGTAAAAAAGTTGTGTGGCCTTTCTTCAGACATGGATGTCGAATATAGTGTGGAACCAAAATTTGACGGAGGAAGTATTGCACTGGTGTACGAAAACAATATGCTGATCAGGGCAGCTACCCGGGGGAATGGTAGTTTTGGTGAGGAAATGACCCCTAATGCCAAAACGCTTCCGAGTGTACCGTTACGTGCAGATTTTGGTTCCAGGGGGATTGTAAAAGCAGAACTCAGAGGGGAAGCATTGATCAGAAAAGACAATTTTGACAAAATCAATAAAGAGAGAGAAAAAGAAGGGCTTACTTTATTTGCTAATCCACGCAATGCGGCCACTGGTGGACTTCGCACCAAAGATGCCAATGAAACGCGGAAGCGCGGACTGGAAGTCTTTATCTACCATCTGGCGTATGCCGCAGACCAGGATGGCAACACGGTACTGCCATCCCTGCAGAGTCATATTTTTGGTATCAATATGTTAGGAGAACTGGGATTCAGAATCCCTAAGGACGAAAAATCTGTGTGTAAGAATATAATTGAAGTACATCAGTCTGTCAAATACTGGGAAGAAAAAAGAGACACCTATCCCTACGAGATAGACGGTATGGTCATTAAAGTAAACAATCTCGCACTACAGGAGAAATGCGGATATACGTCTCACCATCCCCGGTGGGCTATTGCATTCAAATTTAAAGCCAAACAGGCCACAAGTAAACTGCTTGCCGTGGAATTTCAGGTTGGGAAGATAGGATCTATCACACCGGTAGCCAAGATTGAACCCGTTTATCTGGCTGGTGTCACGGTATCATCTATTTCGCTTCATAATGAAGAATTTATAAGGGGTAAAGATCTTCGGATCGGCGATACTGTCCTGGTAGAGAGGGCAGGAGATGTCATACCATATATTGTAAAGTCATTTCCTGAATTGAGAAAAGGTGATGAAAAGATTATAGGTTATCCTGAATTATGCCCTATAAATCATACAGGTCATCCTGTTAAACTCATCAAAGAAGAGGGAGAAGCGGCCTGGCGATGTCCATATTGTGTATGTGGTGCACAGGACTTACAAAAAATGATCTTTCATGTCTCCAAAGACGCCATGGATGTTGACGGATTCGGTAAGTCATATGTGGAACGGTTTTACGATCTTGGCTGGATAAAAGACTTCAGCGACATGTACATACTTGATTATGATAAAATAGCCGGATTGGAAGGATTCGGGAAGCGGTCGGCTGAAAATATTAATGCCGCTGTGTATAAAGCTAAAAAGAACCCTATCCAGCGTCTGTTGTATTCCCTATGCATCCATCATCTCGGCAAAAAAGCAAGCAAACTCATTGCAGAGCAGATCGGTCATGTACTCGATTTGCGTGCATGGACAAAAGAAAGATATCTTGAGATCAAAGATATCGGTCCTGTGGTGGCAGAAAATGTGAGTACCTGGTTTGCCAATGAAGCTAATATTGAGATGCTTCAAAGGATGGAGTCTTCAGGTGTAAATCTCACCCAAACAGAAGCGGACAAACCACTTCAGGTCGCGGAAGACGGGGTATTTTATGGCAAAACCATATTATTTACCGGTACTCTGCAAACCCTTGGCAGGAAGGAAGCGGAAGAAATGGCTGCCCGGGCAGGTGCCAGAAATATCTCGGCGGTCAGTTCCAATCTGAATATACTCGTAGTCGGTGAAAAAGCAGGGTCTAAACTCAAAAAGGCGCAGGAACTGGGTTCGGTAGACATTATGACAGAAGAAGAATTTTTAATAAGAATAGGTAGTTGATCTGAGGTGTTATTTCACAACATACAATCACTCTGTCTTTACAGCACTGGGAAATTTTTTATGTAGGGATGTTGATGTAAGACTTAAAAGTTATTTATTTAGCCTTTTGATACTCTATGTTATCAATTTCATATGTACATATATTATCTGTGCAAATGTAATTTGAATACGGACAAAATGGATTTTTAACTGAGTCTATACATTCAGAGTTAGATTTCAAAGGAATGTAAGTTAATATTTTTGAATCATCAAAAACCGCTTTCAAAGAATCAAAGACACCAAATGGTCCGTCATCAAAAGGAGGTCCGTCTTGACTCAAAATTTTACTTTCAGATATTTTAAATGGGATAGTATCATTTTTACCTGACCTTCCAAAAAGAACGAGTTTAAAATTATGGCTTGTTGAATTTTTTATTGAATACTTAATTGGATCGCCCTGATCAGTGCATGAGAGTATTTGAAATAAAATGATAATTAGTAATAATTTATACATTTCTGATACGTGTTAAAGGTTATCAAAAAAATGTTGAAGTTTTGTATCAATTTGAGCATCCTGATGTAACTATCTCGAAAACTTGATAAACCAGAACTATGTCCAGGCACATTTGATTGTAATAAATTAAGAGATATATCGTCATTGTATAATTCGAATTATCAATTCAGGTGACAAAATCAAAATTAGGTTACATTTTCCAATTTATTGCTGAAAAACCGAATGAAATAATAATTGATAACATTCACTGCTATAGTAAGGTTATTTCTATTTTTGCGAAATGAAACCAAATAGGATGGAGACTGATATTTTGCTGAAGGCATTTAGTCTGATGAGTACTGCCAAATCGATCACTGAGATTCTGGAAGAGCAGTTCAGGGTGGTCTCCAA
>JACMLK010000289.1 GCA_014379665.1 Saprospiraceae bacterium
AATCAGAATTCAAAACAACCAATATCGGGGACGGACTTTCTGATTTTACCAAGAATATCAGTTGTTATTAAAGGTAAAGACTTGCCTTTATTTAAAGCTACCGACATCGTATCCAACCGGTAATCGTTTTCATTTTGGTTTAAGAAAAGTCTGTCATTTGATTTAAGATTAATACAATTGTCACAATGATCAAAAAAATCAGGTGTGTTTTCAGGGTCAAGTAATTCATCCACTCTAACTGCACAATGTGAAAAATGATAAATGAAATTATTGTCATCTTCACTGGCCTGACTTAATCCGATTTCATCCTGAGCCGAGCCCGAAAATATACAATTGCTGAACATGGCATTTAATTTGTTAAGCTTAACACCTGTACTGCAAAGAATATCTTCACAATAGAAATCGGTGAGTATGACGGATTCATCCTGTCCTTCATAGTTGGCTACGGTACAATAGTTGAATTCGTAATCCCCACCATAAGTAAGTTGCAAACCATAAGTGCTGTTGTCATAGAACAAACAATTCTCGGCATAAATTTTGCCATGCCTGCCTATGACAGCAGGGCCTCCGGTGTTAAAGATCTGACAGCCATACATAGACACTTCTGCCAGTGAGTCCGCCCTGATTCCAATGATTGAATTTTTTATAATAGTGTTTCTTAGTACATTTTTTTTACATTCATGCCAGAAAAGTATTCCCACCCATTGAGATTTTATGTCTTTGTATTCTTCTTCAAGCCTGTCCCCCTGAATGATGACCGGGTTTTCAATTGTGCCCTGACTTATCAGTCGTCCATTTTTATAAAAAACCAATAAACCATCATTATATATCGAGTTTTCGTTTCTTACCACACCGCCATGTACATAAATTTTTGTTCCGGGTGGTAATATAAGCTGACAGCTATCAATATACAGTATGCCGTAAATTACATACGGTTTCGGGTCATCCCAGATTCTGCTTCCAAATGAACAAGACAAAAGTGCCCCGCCACCTTTGCCGTTTGATGAAGGGATATAATTGGCATTTTGTCCCCAGGCTTCAAGATAGGTTATAGACGAATTTCCATTCACGGACACCAGAATCTGATCTTCAATTATAAATGGTGAAACACTCAATGGTTTATCCGGATCAATGGTGACTTCCACAAAAATATATATACTATCTCTGCTGTTTATTTCAAGAGATCGGATGGTCGGACCTTTGATACCATCAGCATTAATCCTAAAAAATGAATTAGATTGGTTTTTCAGCTCGATATCAACCAGGATAGGTTGATCTTTTGGGTTATACACTTTGATATATCTGGTGGCAGATCCCAAAGTAGTGAATACAGTATCAAACCGCAATGTATCTTCTGAAAATGTAATTTGCACATCATTGCCCTCATAATAATCATCCCTTCTGCAAGATAAGATGCATAGGGTCAACAAAAAGAAAATGATCCATATATATTTAGACAACATTCAAATTAATTTTAAAACTTCGTAACATAACGATACGAAACTGCAATTTATTCCACAACTGCGCATTATTTCAAAGTTATAAGCACACTGAAATTCACTAGTGCTCTGTCCATAAAAAGAGTTAAATTATAATGGCAGTTATATTTGGAAAAAGAACAACATTTTATTAAGTTCTATTTATGGACCGAGCACTAGTTACAGTCCATCGGACAAATGTACTATATTTGCCACATTATTTAATAGTTGACTTTCTAAAGACACTAATATATTGACTTATTATGCCCGTTGTTGATGTGATTATTCCGGTTTATAACGAGGAGCATTCCATCGGCAAAGTGATAAAAGAAATCCCGGCCGGATTAGTAAGACACATCATAGTCTGTAATAACGGAAGTACAGATGATACAGCTAACGTGGCAAAGCGAAATGGTGCAATAGTGGTGGATCATCCTGTAAAAGGGTACGGAGGTGCATGTTTGAAAGGCATGGAATATATGGCTTCATTAAATTTAAAACCAGATATTGTGGTTTTTCTTGATGGAGATTATTCTGATTATCCTGAAGAAATGAGTTTACTAATAAATGAAATTATCATCCGGAATGCGGACATGGTCATTGGTTCAAGATCTTTAGGTGAGATGGAATCAGGAGCTATGTTGCCGCAACAGGTGTTTGGAAACTGGCTGGCCACGATGCTGATCCGCATGTTGTATGATTATCATTTTACAGATCTTGGACCATTCAGAGCCATTAAATACAAGGCCCTTATGGACATGAGTATGAAGGATCAGACTTTTGGATGGACGGTGGAAATGCAGGTTAAAGCTGCAAAAATGAAGTTGAAAACGGGAGAGATCGGCGTCAGATATAGAAAAAGAATTGGTAAATCTAAAGTTTCAGGAACCGTAAAGGGAACTATGCTGGCCGGTCACAAAATTCTATGGACCATTTTTAAATTAATATAAAAAATGATGTGGTTGGAGTTTTTGGGTTATTTTATAATAGGCGTATATAGCCTTTCGCTAATTTATGTGACTGTTTTTTGTTTGATGCAACTTCAATTACTTTTCCGTTATTTTATCAAACCACAAATAAAAACCGTTGAATCTAAGAAATCTGTTGGAGATGAATCATGGCCATTTGTGACAATCCAACTTCCGGTTTTTAATGAAAAATATGTAGTAGCCAGACTGATCGACAATATTGTCAGTCTGGATTATCCCAAAGACAGATTTGAGATTCAGATTCTTGATGACTCTGTAGATGAAACCACTGAAATCATAAATGAAAAAGTAAAAGAGTACGCACAAAAGGGATTTCAAATACACAGCATTAAAAGGACTGACAGAAAGGGTTTTAAAGCCGGGGCTTTGGAAGAAGCTATGTCGTCAGCAAAGGGAGAATTTATTGCTATTTTTGATGCCGACTTTTTACCTGAAACAGATTTTTTGAAAGCTACCATTCCTTCCTTTGATGATCCTGGAGTAGGAGTGGTTCAAACGCGATGGGCTCATATCAACCAAAATTATTCTATACTAACAGAACTTCAGGCATTCCAATTGAATGTTCATTTCACCATTGAACAGAAGGGCAGATACAATGCTGGTTATTTGCTCCAGTTCAACGGGACAGCAGGTGTCTGGCGTAAAGCTTGCATCACCGATGCCGGAGGATGGGAATCAGATACTTTAACCGAAGACCTGGATTTAAGTTACAGAGCACAGCTTAAAGGATGGAAGATCAATTATCTGGAGGAGGTAACTGCACCAGCTGAATTACCGTCGGATATTAACGGATTAAAATCACAGCAATTCAGATGGATGAAGGGTGGGGCAGAAACAGCAAAAAAAATATTGCCGGCCGTGTGGTCTTCAGACATCATTTTAACCCAAAAGGTACAGGCGACCATACATTTGTTGTCAAGTTCAATTTTTATTTTCGTTTTTATTTTAGGCGTATTCAGCGTCCCGTTGTTATTTATATTGAATCCTTTGGGTTTGGGTGCCATACATTTTTTTGTATATCTGATATCCCTTTTATCCATAATCCTGGTATATGGAGTTGCGAACGTAGGAGTAGCCTGGCCTAAGGAAATTAAACTAATCATGATATTTAAATTTGTGCTTTTGTTTCCGGTGTTTGTATCGCTTTCCATGGGTCTGGCTTTTCACAATTCGTTGGCGGTGTTACAAGGATTTTTTGGAAAAACATCCGCTTTTGTGCGCACCCCTAAGTATGGGGCATCCCGTGATTTGAAGAGTTTAGTGTCTTCGTCTTATTTTGCAAAGAAAATGGGTTGGGTTTCCATAGGGGAAGGATGCCTGAGTGTTTATTTTTTTATTGCCCTTTATTTTGGTTGGAAATTTGACATGAAGGAATTTTTTACCATGCACTTCTTACTTGCTCTGGGGTATCTGATGTTATTTTTATTTGCGTTGAAAAGCAGATTTACTAAATAGGGCCATGTCTTCAAAAACAACATACTATCTGTTGGCAGCCATAATGTCTGTTTTCCTGATTTCTATTATGGCGTTTGGCAAACAAAAAGATTTTTATCTGATGTTTCCGTTATACTCCATGGCATTTGTAAGTTATGCCCTGATTTTATTCAGAAATTACGGAACACTTAAGCAGTTGATCTTGCTGGGTATCGTTTTAAGATTAATGTTTGTTTATTTCTTTCCAAATTTGTCCGATGACATGTACAGGTTTTATTGGGATGGCAGATTGATGGTTGAGGGTATCAATCCATATGGCGTTTTACCCTCTGAAGTAATAAGTTTGCGTCTTAAAAATCCGGACATCAATATATTCCATAAGTTAAATTCACCTGAATATTATACTATTTATCCACCCGTAAGTCAGATATATTTTGCAGTCGGTGCCATTTTTGGGGATGTGTATAAGTCTGCAATGATAATGAAAGTTTTGTTTCTGATTACTGAAATAGGAGGGTTGGTATTTATGCTTAAAATCCTGGACAAGTTACATTTGGATAGGAGACTATCCATGATATATTTTCTCAACCCTTTGATAATGCTGGAAGGAGTTGGTAATCTGCACTTTGAGGTGGTAATGATAGCCTTTCTTTGTTTATCCATTTATTTTATATTTGAAAAAAAATGGTTATACGGGAGTATATGGATGGCAATGAGTATAGGTGTAAAATTGGTACCATTAATATTACTTCCTTTTTTATGGTTTATGCTGAAAGGAAAAGAACGATTAGTTTTTTTTGTCGTTTTATCTGTGATCCTGTGTATTATTTTTTTTCCTGTCACAGGCAGTGTAGAATTTGGATCATTTATGTCAAGTCTGGATCTCTATTTCAGGAAATTTGAATTTAACGGAAGTATTTATTATGTATTAAGATCAATCGGTATGACCTTGACCGGATACAATCTCATCAGTTACATTGGACCGGCACTTGCTTTGGTTACGTTGAGTTTTAGTTTTTGGCTAGCGGCAAAAAAAGCTGAAGGAGGTCTTCCTGAATTTATGAAATACAGTCTAATGGTAGGTACTGTTTACTTTTTACTTGCCACGACGGTACATCCATGGTATATAAGCACACTCGTATTTTTTAGTGTATTTACAGATATAAAATATGGAGTATTCTGGTCCTATCTGATATTTATAACCTATGTTAATTACAGCTGCACGCCTTTTCATGAAAATATGTGGGCCGTTGCATCTGAATATGCAATATTGTTGATTTTAATCATTTTGGAGTATAAAAGACGTTTACCGCCATCGTTATCTGATAGCTGGCAAAGTGGTTGTGTTAAATGAGTTAAATCCAATGATCCTGTCATAAATATCCCCCAAACCTCTGAAATAAACAATGGATTGATACTCATTTTCTGTATCAGACCAGCTTCCTTCCATGGTTCTGTAATCTATATTTCCATCTTTATCTACTATTCCATAACAATAATTATAGTATCCCTGTTTCATGACAGCCTGAGTAGTATATATGCCTTTTTGTTCATTATACACCATCCTGTATTCTTCAGTAGGCTGCCAGTTATTCATAGCACCCAACACATAAATTTCCTGTCCTTTAAGGGATATTTCATCTGTCAACGCGAATATGACATTTGTATAATCTGATCTTATATCACGTTCTTCTGCCTTATAATCACTATCCAATAGCGGGTTTCTTTGAATGATACTGCTGACAATGGAGTCTCTCAGACTTTGTCTGAGACTTTCATCTGCATTTACATTGTTGGTAAACTCATCCAAAACCGTGGTGATCAGTTTATTATTGAGTCCTTCAAAATTATCGATGATAAATTTGCCGTTGAAGTCAAAATTTGCCAAATACACTTTATTTCTTCTGGGTTCGTCCAGTACCAATAAAAC
>JACMLK010000290.1 GCA_014379665.1 Saprospiraceae bacterium
GTAAAATATTTTGAACCATTGATGGGCTGGCTTAAAGAACAAAACAAAGGCAGAAAATATACACTACCTGAAACTTTGTGAAAACAGATGTAATCTTACTTCACGGAGCATTGGGCTCAGAAAAGCAGTTCACCGAATTACGGGAACTGCTTTCTGATTTTTATAACGTTTACACATTCAATTTTTCAGGACATGGTGGCCGGACAATAGATCAACCCTTTTCAATTGATCTTTTCGGAGAGGATACACTGGCTTTTATGAAAGATAAAAATCTTGTTCATCCCGCAGTTTTTGGCTACAGTATGGGTGGTTATGTTGCATTAAAACTTGCTTCTGAGCATCTTAACATCTTTCAAAAGATCGTGACCCTGGCTACCAAATTCGAATGGACAAAAGAGTCAGCAGCGAAAGAAGTAAAGATGTTGCAGTCTGACATCATCGAAGAAAAGATCCCACGATTTGCCCAAATGCTTCATGACCGTCACGTACCAGAAGATTGGAAAATGAATATGTCATATACCGCAGACATGATGCGTGCTCTTGGGAATGGAGATGCAATGAATGAAGATGATTTTGAAAAAATAAAAACACCTGTTACTATTTGCGTCGGTTTGGAAGACAATATGGTTACGCAACAGGAATCACAATGGGCAGCTGATCATATACCTTCAGCTAAATTTATTTTGATAGCGGGACTTAAACATCCAATAGAAAGTATTTTACCAGAAAGAATGAAAGATATTTTACTAAAGAGTTTTAAATGAAATCAAGGTTTTAAATTTAATCTTAAAAATAATTATTTTCTGTTTAACATACTATTTATTTCAGTTCTAATAAGTGTCAAATTTGATTTTTGACATTCATAACAAGATAATTTGATTATCGATTCTAATTCATTTATATAATCTTTAAATATTGTTGCAAATGAGATTTTCTTGTTTTGCTCCATTACATCCATCGAATTTGTAATATACCCACACTTGAGAAATTTTTCATCAAGCATCAATCTCATTCCAATAAACGATTTAAGTGCATCAGAGTATAAAATTTTAGATAAAATTGGATAGCGAGGAGTCCTTTCTGTAGGGTCGCCCACATAATGTTCATCAAATATTGTTATGTCAAAATTATTCAATATTAACTGATCCAGATTTACATATTTCCCAATAATCAATGTATTACTAAAAACAGAATCAATTACTGCTAATCTCAATTTGGCACTCAACTGATTATTAGAAATTAATGTATCCGCATGCAAATGGAATTTATTCCGATCGCTATATTTAATCCTAACTAACTTTTTTATAACTATAATCTCTTCTTGTGTTAATCCATTGTAGACAGGAGGATCACTAACTTGCCCAAAGCTATTTATAGAAGCCAAAAGTGTTATTAGAAAAACAAACGATAATTTTTTTATCATAAAATGTGATTTTCAATTTGCTTCCGCAATGCAATGATTTTGTTTCTGGTTTCTAATTTATGATTTGAATTCATCATTATCAACTTCAAAATTAATGGAAGCGCAGGCCTGATCAACGTTCCCAGCCACATCACAAACAGCCAGAATAATACATACCATCCCGGTACACCAAACAACATTAAAATAAGCAGAAGGATCAATGCCATCAACGGCATCACCACCATCATGGCACCAAGCGAGGTTGGCCCCTGAAATGTATTCGTCCGGATCTTATTAAAAATAATTCCCCTTACCAGTCTCCATATCCATCCACCTGCTACCAGCCATACCAGTTTCAGCAAAGCCATTACAGCAAGGCCAAACTTATTGAGTGCCACCAGGTCCGGGAAATATACAGCTTCCGGATTTTTTGATGCTTTCAATAGCTTCAACACTATATCACTATCCTTCTGAAGACCAATACTGACATCACCATGCTGTAATACATTTGAAATTTTGTGTAATGGCTGTACAGCATCAGGTTCAGGCGTATTATCATCAATCATCCGGAGATAAATGGCAGCCAGCACGTCATAATTTTTTTCCAAAGAATCATCCACCTGCACAATCAGCGGACTCATCGCATTACTTAGCTGATCCGTAAATGCCTCAATCGTATCCCTGTCCTCACGTGTACCTTCTGCCACCACAAATGCATCTGTAAAACGGATCACAACATCTGTCCCCGGCACTCTCGGATCCATATAATTCACACCTACAGGCTGGACTTTTAATTCTGACCCATTTTTTAAAAAAGGCAACGTTCCAAAAGCGAGATGTGCAGTACCACGTTGAATAGGCCGCATCTTTTTCTCCAGTGTTGTTTTTGCTTCAGGAAAGATCAATACAGATTCGCCTTCTGCAAGCTTACGATATGTCAGATCAAAACTGGAAGCGTTTTTTCGAAGGTTCGTTATGCCATCCTTCTTGCGATATATTGGAATTTGTTTCGTCGCATCAAATAACCATTTAAATCTCGGGTGAAACATATCACCCCGAACCAGGAAATGGATCGGGCGTTTCATTACAGTGGCGAGGATAGCAGCCTCCATGAAGGCGCTTGGGTGGTTACTTGCCAGGATTAATGGACCTGTTGCAGGCACCTTTTCTGCGCCATACACAAGTGTTTTTCTGAAATAGAGTCTGAGGAATATTTTTGCCCACAAACGAATAAATGCATACATCATAGATAAAATCCGAACTTTCAGCCGTGGACGCTAAAGATAGGTCAAACAAATTACTGGTCGTGATCAGCGGACCTACAGGTATCGGCAAAACTGAAGTTGCTATCCGGCTTGCCCAGCATTTTCAAACCGAAATCGTCTACGCAGATTCACGGCAGGTCTACAAAGAACTGAACATCGGCGTTGGCAAACCCGATCAGGAACAACTGGCATCAGTACCTCATCATTTGATCAGCCACGCATCCATTCATAACCCATACTCAGCAGGTCATTACACAACTGATGCATTAACGATCATATACACACTCTTTGCAAAACATGACATTGTAATCCTCACCGGGGGAACGGGTCTGTATATCCAATCCGTCATCTCTGGTTTTGATCCGATGCCGGATGTCCCGGAAGAAGTCACAAGACATTGGACGGATGTTTGGGCAGCGGGCGGTACGCAACCACTCATTGACGCCCTTACCGAAATGGATCCGGATTATTTGGCCCAGGTAGATCAATCCAATCACTCAAGGCTTATCAGGGCAGTTTCAGTCAGCGCGCATAGCGGCAAGCCATTCAGCTCATTCCATATGAGTCGTGAAGCGACACGTCCCTTTCGTACACTTTGCATTGCTCTCGACCTGCCTCGAAAAGATCTTTACGACCGTATTGACCGGCGCGTGCTAAA
>JACMLK010000291.1 GCA_014379665.1 Saprospiraceae bacterium
AATAGTAATATATTAATAATGATGTGAATTTTTAAGAACTGCCGGAAACCATAAGACTTGCATATTATAAACTTTAAACATCACTATGTCTTTCCCAATAATTCTGATCTTCGACTTCTTCCAGTAGGTGTAAATAATTCTTATATCTGACTTCACTGATTTCACCTGATATTACCGCATTTTTTATGGCACATTTAGGTTCATTGCGATGTGTACAGTTTGCAAACTTACATTGATCAGAAATAATAAAAAATTCTCTGAAATTATGTGCAATGTCTTTAACTTCCAGATGAGAAAAGGCAAGTGTTTTGATTCCCGGAGTATCTATAATAGCTCCGCCAAAAGACAGTTCATGCATTTCTGCAAATGTAGTGGTATGCTGCCCCTTTCCTGAAAAATCGGACAATTCCACTGTTTTCAAATCCAGATTTGGTTCAAATGTATTTACCAGAGTAGATTTACCTACTCCGGATTGCCCGGCTATCAGCGTAATTTTATCTTTTAGCAACTTTTTGATCTCGATTATTCCCTTTTGATTTTCAGAGGAAGATAAAACTACATGATAGCCTATTTTTGTATAAATTTCAAAAAGTTGATTATAAATATCAAGATCCTTATCCGAATAAATATCAGCTTTGTTGAATACAATTATGACCGGAATACTATATGGTTCAGTCATAATAAGAAATCTGTCAATAAAACCAATTTTTAAACCCGGCTCCTTTATGGTCACTATCAGCATGACCTGATCCACATTACTGGCCAGAAAGTGAAGCTGATGTTTTTTACGTGGGGATTGCCTTACTATGTAGTTTTTACGGGGATAAATGGATCGTATAATTCCTCTGAAATCATCTGCATCTTCCTTTTCAAGTTCTATCTCGACCTCATCACCAACCGCAATTGGATTTGTAAGTTTCAGGTCATCCAGTTTTATTTTGCCCGCAATCCGACACTGGTAATGTAGTCCATCTTCTGCTTTAACATTGTACCAGCTGCCGGTAGATTTTACCACGATACCTTTCATTGATGCGAAACAGATTTTTTCGTGGTAGACTGTTCATGAATTGCTTTTGAAATTTCAATTATCAGTTGTGGGTCCTTTTCAATAGCATTACCCACGACGATGATATCTGCACCTGCTCTGGCATTGGCAGCGGCCTTCTCAGGCGTTGAAATACCGCCACCAACTATCAATGGTATATTGATGGCACTGCTTACGGTATTGATCATAGATTCTGATATCGGATTTTTAGCTCCGCTACCGGCATCCATGTAGATTAATTTGAGTCCCAGCATCTCGCCTGCCATTGCTGTGCATAACGCAATATCATCTTTATTGGCAGGAATCGGATTGGTGTTACTCATATATTGCACACTGGTCATGATTCCCCCGTCTATGAGCATGTATCCAGTGGATATAATTTCCAGTGGACTCATTTTAAGAAATGGGGCTGTAATGACATGTTTTCCTATCAGGAGATCTGCATTTCTACCTGATATCAGTGAAAGGAATAATAAAGCATCCGCTTTATAGCTTAACTGAAAAGAATTACCGGGAAAAAGGATCATAGGAATGTGACAATTCTCTTTCATCGATTTCAACACATAGTCCAGCATATCATTAACCACCAGACTACCTCCAATAAAGAAATAATCCACTCCGGCTTCAACTGAGAGTTCAAGTACTTTTTGAATTTTTCCAAGCCTTACTTTATCCGGGTCTATCAGTACAACGAATTTCTTATTACCGTTCTGTTTAGCGGTAAGGTACTCAGAATACAATGAATTTGATACCATGGGATTGATGTGAATGCTGTAAACAAATGTAGAATTTACCTTGTGGTTTAAATTGCCTGTTTTTTATTGTTTTCCAACATATAATCAAAACGATTTTACTTAACGTCTGCTATCTATATACACTATATTGTATCAATAAAAATCAATACATCTGCTTATACTATTTTTTCTTCCTTTTTGATAAAAATGGATACAATTGCAGCTATAACAAGGACAAAAATGCCTCCTTTGAGAATATTAAGTAATTGAGACAAAGGAGTGAATTGATCTTCCATGCCTTCTTCTGTCTTCTCCATAGCTTCGCTGATGGTATCTTCAGGAGCACCAAAACTTTCCATCATAGATCTTGTTGATTCCAATATTTGTTCTTTTAAAACATCAGCCAGGCCCGGGTCAATTAGATTTATTAATATTAATGTAAACAAACCAGAAATTACCATACCGGTAAAACCAGCCAAAAAAGTGGTTTTCAATGCCTTTCCGTATGACAGATATCCACCCTGCTTCATCCTTTCTTCTTTTCCTGCCAATACAAAAATGGTGATGGCT
>JACMLK010000292.1 GCA_014379665.1 Saprospiraceae bacterium
AACCAAAAGAATGATCCAGATTTTCTTCGGGCATCATTATTTTAATTTCATTGCCATTAATATTATAATCTGTAGAGGTCGTGTAGTTATGAGAAGTGGAATATTCTCTGATAGTACTCATACCTGCAAAAAGCGTTGTAAATAGAGATAAAAACCAAACTGTCCACATTCCTGTTCTTACATTTTTATGGATTTTGTAGTTGAATACCAATCTCGAAATCATTAACATCAATCCCAGGATGGGTAAACCCGCTGTAAATAAAAGAGAACCAATACCCAGATATGAAAGCGTATCAGAATCCGGTCCCATAAATGCTATAGCGGACGAAGCATAAGTTATACCAACGAATGATGCTGCCCAGGTAATACCTAAAACAGAAAGCAGCAGAATTGCAATTAGGAGAAAAAATGGCTTAAAAACCTTCCTTATCATCGGTATAATACCACTTACAACCAAACCGAAAACATTTACAGCTTTGGCCAGAAAAGATTTTACAGAAAATCCCTGATTTACATCACTTTTTTTTTTCGATCCCAGATCTTTACTCCATTCGTTTATTTTATCTCCAAGCTCAGACATTTCATCTTCTACGACCTTAGCTATATTCTGAATAGTGGCAGGTTCGCCTCTCATAGCAAGTTTATCACTGGCAGAAGAAGCCTGAGGCACTATCGCCCACAATATGATATAAGTAATAACTCCTGCCCCTGTAAAAAACAAGATAGCAAATATCAGTCTTATCCATAGTGGATCCTCTATACCAAAATAAGCAGCAATACCTGAACATACACCCGCCAGCTTTTGGTCATCAGGGTCTCTGAACATTCTTTTGCCAGCATTGATTTTAGTGTCAGATTTTCTGTTTCTTGTTGAACTGTAAGATGTTTCCGACATGGGTTCGGCTCCGAAATCTTCAGGTTTGCCCATGATCATAATGACTTCATCTATTTCTTTCATGCTAATAATGGCTCTGCCTTTCAGGTGTTCCTGAAATAATTCGGCCATCCTGACTTCGATATCATAAAGTATTTCATCACATCCGTCAGACGAAGAAAAATGATTTCTAATTGTACCCAAATAATTTTGTATATAATTGTAAGCATCCTCGTCTATGGCAAAAGGATAGCTACCCAAATTGATATTAAAGGTCTTGTTCATTTTGTTTTTAATTTAGAATTGTTTTGTGATTGATTGACTGCATGATCAAGTTCTTTCCAGGTATCTCTAAGACCTGACAGAAAATCTCCTCCCTGTGCAGTGATCTGATAATATTTGCGTGGTGGACCTGATTTGGATTCTTTCCATGAATACTGAAGCAATGCAGCATCCTTAAGTCTGTTAAGTAATGGATAGAGTGTTCCTTCTACGACGATCAGTTTTGACTCTTTGAGCTTATTGATGATGTCTGTCGGGTATGCCTCTTCCTGAGCTATAATAGACAGGACACATAGCTCCAGGACACCTTTTCGCATTTGAGCTTTTGTATTTTCTATTTTTAGTTCCATGTCTTCCATATTGTTATTATTGGAGTTAATCAAACATTGATGACACAAAGTTATGTTAAATATTAGTACCATGCAATACATAGTACCATCTTAAAGCAGGTACTATATACAAATAGATGGTTTTTGTCGACGAATGAAATTTATTCATTGACATACAGCTGCGGAAGTGCGGAGTGCGGTATGCGGTATGCGGTATGCGGTATGCGGAGTGCGGAGTGCGGTATTGCGGTATTGCGGAATTGCGGAGTGTGGAGTGCGGGTTTACAGATTTGACCGAACTCGTTGTTCCTTTATTCTGTTGCTCTTCGTTCAAGTGTTCGGTTGCTCAACTGAATTGTTGTCAGCAGACCCTATTTATTTACAAGCTCATAATCATAAATGACCCTTCCCAATCTGGATAAGAATGGTAGCCCAACCAGATTGTATTCATATTTGCCATCGTTGTAAATCTGATTTTTATTCACATGTATAACAGCTGTGAGAAAAAATCCGATACCTTTTTGTTTATTTTCAATATAAGCACAATCTATCATATATCCATAGGCATTTCCGTTCTTATTATATATCCTGATATCCTCCGGCATTGGGGATTTGTTGTCGCCAAATATAAAATATTTCACATAACTATCATAATACATAGTATAATCACGATAAAACGGATAAACTCCGGGAAGATCTGACATACATTTTCTTAGAAACAGGTAATCATCATTTGTCAGATCAAATCTTTGTCCTGTGGTAAATTTTTCCGGGTAAATGATCCTTTTGATAGTGGATTCCATGTCTGTCATTGAATAAAAATTTTTCCTGCTGAAATCAAAAGATCCTGATATCAGACTATCATGGTCGTCTATATAACCGATACCTTTAAAAGCATCACTTGCGTGGTGAATCCAATCTTTGGATGCATAAACTTCTGGTTTGTCATAGAGCACTTTTTTGTCTCTGAAAAATCTGACATTGTTGGTATGTTTATTTTCTTCGGGAGAATATCCGGATTCATTGAGTCTGTGACAAATTACAGACGTGGTAAAAATTTCTTTATCTTTCAGAGATTGGTTAATATAATCCTGTCCCAGAAATTCATATAATCTATTGTACGCATCATCATCGCTGACAGCAAATATCTTCTGAATGTATCTCTCCAGATTTGGCTTACCTGATGCTGTAGTGGTATCAATAAAAGCCGGAGTTTGTGTTGGTCTTGTAGCTGCAGTGAGCATATGATCCGTAATTTTCAGATCAATTCCTTGTCTGTTGAGTTCATTTTTTTTCTGTAGTGCCAGTACAGCTACAGGCATTTTTACAGCACTTGCAGGGTAAAAATATCTTTGATTATCGATGTTATACTTATATGTCCTGAATGTTGTGTCTTTGAGGTTGACGTGCGTATACAAAATCTGAACTTCATATTCAGGAGTTTTGACGATTTGATTTAAAAACGGATCTTTTAAAATAAAGTCATCCAGTACATTTTTTTTTGTGGCGCAGGAAGTAATTAAAATAAAAAGCATAATTGCAACGGGATATAAAAAGGATAATGTTTTCATTGTATAAATAATTTTAATAATCCAAACTGAATCAATATTGATGTAATAATAATAAATACAAGTAATCTGTAAGCCCAAAGATTTATATCAGGCATTAAAGGTGAATATAAAGCTGTCAGATAGCCACCCAGTGTTTGTCCAATAGCCATGATAATCCCGATTTTCCAGTTGACCAGACCGTTCCAGGCAAAAATTGCCAGTACCAAGATGGTATATATAAAGATCACCATAGTTTTAACAGCATTAGCTTCCATGATGCTGAATTTTGAAACAAGCACTAATACTGCCAGAAAGAATATACCCATACCCATTTGTATAAACCCACCGTAAAATCCAAGGACTATAAAAACAGGAACGCTAAACCAATAAGGAAGTTTTACAATATCAGATTCTCCCAGCCACCTTTCCGGTTTTATCAAAACGACGATCAACATGACGATCAAAAGGTATTTGAATATGGAAAGAAAATCTTCATTTGAAACTATTGTAGCACAATATACTCCACAGAGGGCACCAATAATGGTCAGTACAATAATATGCTTTGACCTGAATAAATTCATCATTTTGCTTTGTGCAAATCCGGCACTACTTCCGGCTGTCTGGAACAATACTCCTACCCTATTGGTGCCGTTAGCCAGATTGCCGGGAAGTCCAATCAGATCTGTAAGTATACTTAAAGTAATTACCGAACCATTGCCGGCCAACGTATTAATCGCTCCGGCTATAAAACTACCAGCCATGGCTAAACTAAACTGAAGTAAAGACAGATTCATTCCTGCACTTTGATTTCCTGACACAATTCGATCAGTACACCATTGGTTTCTTTAGGATGGACGAAGCAAACCAATTTATTATCCGCTCCTCTTCTGGGTTCTTTGCTCAACAACGTAAATCCTTCTCTCTGCAACCGCTCCATTTCAGTGACAATATCATCCACTGCAAAAGCAATGTGATGCAACCCTTCTCCTCTTTTTTCCAAAAACTTATGGATTGGGCTCAGGTGATCCGTAGCAATCAATAACTCTATTTTATTTGGTCCTGATTTAAAGAACGAAGTAATCACATGTTCTGAAATAACTTCTTCCCGTTTATAAGGAGAACAATTTAATATTTTACTAAAAATGAGTTCACTTACATCCAAATCTTTGACAGCAATACCAATATGTTCGATCTTATTCATTTGCGGTAAAAATTTAAGACAAGGTAAATATTATTATGTTTTTATTTATGGTTTGTCCATTGAATAAATTTCCTTGATTAAAACAAGAAAGTCTGACCGGGAAGATCAGACTTTAGAGTATTTTTATGACCCGACTTTATAATCAAGAAATTTAGACAGATTAAAAATTACCTTATAATGGTGACATCGCCTTTAAGTGTTTTTGGAAAACCAAAAATATTATACTTCACAACCCAAACATAAGTATCTGAAGGCCATTTTTGTTCCCCATCGTTTGCATCCCACTCATCATTTATATTTTTGGATTCAAATACTTTCTGACCCCACCTGTTGAAGATATAAAATTCATAATCTGTGATTGCACTCAGGCAATATTCAGGCTTGTTGATAGGCCCGAAGGTACGATTCAGTATATGCGCTTCTTTAGTCAAAGTATCAAGCGTTGTTTCCAACTCGAATGTGGCGTTAATACCGTCAGGGAAAAAGACATGGGCATAGGAGATATCGTCTGTTGTTAAATCATCTTCCTTTATGTCAACTGATGCGGTAGCGGTATTCAAACATAAATCTGTCACGGTCACCAAATATGTGCCAACCGCATTGACATCAATTTTTGCGGTGCCTGCCCCTGTTGACCACAAATAAATGAATTGTCCTGCCTGATTTGTCACCGCATTTAAAGATATGCTCTCATTCAGACAAAGCTGATCCTTATTAACTACTATTTGCACTTCGCGATTGCCCTGTCCAACCAATGCTTTACTGTAGGTAGCGACCGCGGTGCCTCCGCAGCCATCTATAACAGTCACAGTGTAAGTCCTGGTCCCTACATCAGCTATAGATATATCTTTGGTAGTTGCACCTGTATTCCATAAATATCTCTCCACTCCCAATCCATTTGAATTGCCGGAAGATGACAATATACCGGTAATTCTACCTTCAAAACAATCTACCGCAACGTTTCCTGTAATAGTTGCAGAAGTTATCTTTTTGGGAAATTCACCTGTTGCTATGGTCGCAGTAGCCGCTTCATCACACATATCCACAATAGTCACACTATATGTCCCCGGCGAAGTAATTTCAATTTGATTTACTCCTGAGACACCATTACTCCATGTGATGGTTTTGACTTGTGGGTGCCCGGGTACGTATCCTGCTCTAAGCGTCAATTTATCATTGGCACAGAAATTTCCCAATGACAGTTCAATCTGGGCCTGAGGTTCATGGTATCTGGTTAACATCACGGTATCACATAACATAAAACAAACTCCATCGCCTACTGTCACGGTCACTGAGTATTCACCTTCTTCAAAGACTCTTAATGTATCTATACCTCTATTTTCACCTGTGCTCCATTTATAATCAACAGCCCAACCGGTATGGGCACTAAAAGTCCAGTCTATAGGTTCGTCAGGACAAAATGGTCTGACTTCCAATTCCAATTTAGGCACTTCGTAAGAATGGCCGGAAGAATCAAAAGTAACTGTACTGTCACTACCTCCATCCGTAGATATCCAGACTAATGTATCTGAAGTATATATAACAGGTTCAAATATTACCTCCGGTATCCCGATATGACATGTGATGCTGTCGTATATAATTGTTCCTTCACCATCAAGTTTTAAAAATGAAGGTCTCAATTTACCATCATCAATTACGCTATTAATAAAAGCGCTTCCGCCGTCATTTGTAGCAAAAACGCTACCAAAATCATTATGATTGGCTTTGACTTTTGGAAATCTGCTTTTCCATATTACATTCCCATCAGGTGAAAGTTTGATCACCATTTTATATGAAGAATCGATATCAATAAATGCCAAACCTCCCACAATTATATTACCATTATTGTCTGCGGCAATATCCGTAAAAACAGATGAATCCAATCCATTTAATATTAGTCGCTTTGCCCATGCAACAATACCATTTTTAGAAATCTTTAAAATTTCGCTGGTATGGTCCTTTATGTTGTTTACAACAAAAACTATGGATGAATCTCCAAGTTCTGCACTTCTTACGTTACTGTATTCAGTATCATCTTTATCATTTTGAAAAGTCCTGCTCCATCTTACTGTACCAAATGTATCGAGTACGTTAAAATAAATACCACTATCGAGTATTCCGGAGATGGCAATAGTACTGTCCTTCAGGATATTCAGATCGGTCACCTTTTCGTTTTTTTCTTGTCCGGCATGGTACAATTTTGACCATAGGGTCGAACCGTTATAAGTTCTTCTGGCAAGCACTATACCATTACTGTCAGGGCGGCCACCTGCATGAGCGCTAAAAATACTGTTACTAAGATTTGCCAGTAAATGACTTTCTTTATTACCATCTCCCACGTTATTATTAGTAGAATATGACCGGATCCATCCCAATGCGCCCGCACTACTTGCTGCCCCAATTATTTTATTTGCTTTGTCTGTTGCATTGATTACCACACTGAAATAAATAGAGTCATTATCTCCTTCTATTACGCTTCCTTTCCCAAATGCAAATCCATTGAGTGACTCATGGACATATATCTTTTTTGACCATAATATATCTCCTTTGGGTTTAAAGGCGGTCAGGATTAAGGTATCAGAATAAGCCACTTTGTTGGCAGTACTATCCAATTCAAATTCCAGTGCTACATAATTATCCGATCGGAGTTGTGTCGAAGCTATACTGATCAGGTCTTTATTATCGGATGAAGGGTAAGTCCGGTGAAAAGTGCTCTGAGCATTTCCAAAGCCCGTGGCTAATAAGAAAAATACAAAAATAATGACTTTGATAGGCATATGTCTTTTAACTTTTGAAAACGTCATCGATGCGGTTATGTTAATGCTCTTTC
>JACMLK010000036.1 GCA_014379665.1 Saprospiraceae bacterium
ATATCAGGCTTAGCAGGGATAATTACATTTAGATGGAGAACCGAAATGAATAAGGTAAATAAAGATAGTTTATCTGATGACAGTATCACATGACCAGATAAAGGATTGATCCGGCAACTATTAATAAATTGCGAAATCCAGGTGAGAAACAAATTTTCGTAATTAGGATGGAATAGTCTTTATTCAACCTCCACTTTTTGCATGATAGGTCTTGGATAAATATTATTCTCTCTATTCACGTCAGCCAGTCTTTTTGATGCATCTATTTCGATGACTTCTATATCATTCAGTTTAATATCTATGTCCAGTTTGTAAGTAGGATGAGTCCATGTCCAATCTTCCATCACTTTGAAATTATTAAAAAAACGATCTTCCTTTTTCTCTCCTCTCATGACTTCCTGTGGAATATAATAATTATAAGTTTTACCGTTTTTTGCTTTTACAGTCACATCCAGTGGCATCGGAACCCTTCCTATTCGTTGAAGACTGATCGATTTTCCTTTCATATCTTCGATCGAATAATCTATAGTATGAGTCGTATGTACAAAATATTCTTTAAACCAATCCAGTTCCAGTCCTGAAGATTTCTCCATAATTCTGAAAAAATCGTTTGAATTCGGGTGTTTAAATCGCCAGGTGTTATAATATTCCAGCATGCCATTATTGAAAGCATCTTCTCCGATTATGTACCTCAACTCTTCAAGCAATACTTCTCCTTTTGTATAAGAAGCCATGCCATAGGCCGTATTGGAATTAAAATGATCAGCATGTGTAATCAGTGCTTCTTCCTTGCCGCTTAATGCAAAAATAATATAACCATTAACTTCCTTGAGATGTGGATCTTGCTGTGGTTCACCGGGAATAATTTTTTTAAATTTAAGGTAATTCATTACCTCGTTAGCGCTAAAGGAAGCAAACCCCTCATCCATCCAGTGATAAAGAGATTCGTTGGAGCCAAGCATCATCTGATACCAGCTGTGCATCAACTCATGCACTGACACACCCACCAAACTGATCAGGCTTCGTTCACCGGTGATTAAAGTAGCCATAGGATACTCCATTCCTCCGTCACCTCCTTGTATAAAGGAATATTCGGGATAGGCATATTTACCATAATTTGAATTGATAAATCTTAGGCATTCATCCATTATGACAGGTAGCTTTTCCCAGTTCTCGGTTGTCTTTTCGCCTGGCTGATAAAAAAATCTCAGGATAGTACCATCATGAGCCTTGTATACAATCTGTTTATAATCCGGATCGGCAGCCCATACAAAATCATGTACATTTTCAGCTTTGAAATGCCAGGAAATCCTGTTTGGTCGTTCATCAGGTTCTTGAGTGGAATAACCATAGCCAATTTCATCTTTATTTTGAAGTATTCCTGTTCCTGCTATGATATATTCCTTTGGCATTTGGATGGTTACATCAAAATCTCCCCATACACCATAAAATTCGCGCGTAACATACGGATTGGCGTGCCATCCCTGATAGTCATAATTACACATTTTGGGGTACCACTGGGCCATACTATATTCGATACCTTCTTTATTAAACCGACCGGTTCTTCTGATCTGCAAAGGAATCTGAGCTTTGAAGACCATGTCAAATGTAACTGAACTCAAAGGTAAAATCGGGTCAGTTAATGTTACTTCAAGAATGGTACCTACTATTTGATAATTTACATCTTTCCCATTCAGTTTCAGAGACTCAATCTCCTGAAAACCCTGTTCAGATTTTTTAAGTTTTGCTATCCTGTCAGCAATCCGAATATCCGGATCCGAAATGGTCCTTGATTTTACGTCCATCATACTGTTGGGTTGAAAAGCATTAAAATACAGATGATAGAATACTTTGTATAAGGTATCCGAACTATTGTTGGTATACAATAAAGATTGTTTACCATTCAACTGATGCTTTTTTAGATTAAAATCAATATGCATGGTATATTTTACTCGTTGCTGCCATCTGTCAGCTTGTGAAAATAACGGTAGCTTAAAAGCGAATAATAAAATCAGAACATAAATACGGTGCATAAAATATAATTAATGAAAATAACTAACACATTTAAAATACAAATTATTCAAGGACAATATCTACTTCTTTTTCGAGTGGCAGAAACAAACTACTCAGAGATGGCCAATGGAATTTTCTAAAACAAATGAATATAAAGAAAGTACAAGCCACTACAAATGCCACTATCAATTGCCACGGATTAATTTCTGAAATGATAAACAAGCTATCCGTCTGCAATACACTGCCTTCATACGTAAATAACGTCGCTCCAAATATATTTGTTGCCGCATGAACACCTAACGCCAATTCCAGTCCATCATCAAGTACAGTGATCAAAGCCAGAAAAACGCCGGCAAGTATATAATAAAATTGCATAGTCCAGAATCCATATTTAGCTACTTCAGGATTGGTACCGTGGACCATTCCAAAAATAATACTTGATAAAAGTATGCTCAACCATTTATTCTTACTAAAAAAAGCAATGCCCTGCATAATATAACCACGAA
>JACMLK010000293.1 GCA_014379665.1 Saprospiraceae bacterium
TGCAAATTTTAGCAAAAATCCCGCCAAAACTGGTTGTAACCTGTATATTTAACCCCGGGTTGCAACCCGGGGTTAATCATTATTTCACCTCTTCGGGGTTTTAATATAGTACCTCTTTGTTTTATTTATGACATTAATCTTTACCGGATGTCTTATTTATTGAAATGTGTAGTGTATTTATCATTGGCTGTCCTGGAATTTTCATCATGTCATTCCACTATGCCTGAAATGACAGAAGAAGAACCTGAAGAAACGCCGGATACTGTCATTTTTTCAGAAAGGATCGCAGCCGGGACCCTTAACAATAAAAGTATTGATGAAGCTTCCGGTATGGCGATGTCCATTCAGCATGATTCAGCATTCTGGACGCATAATGATTCCGGTGATGAAGCCAGACTATTTCTGATCAGCACTACAGCCAGATATCAATTGACTTGTACGTTGTCCGGAGCCACAAACAGAGACTGGGAAGATATTGCTGTGGCTAAAGATCCGGTAAATGCAAAAAGCAGGA
This sequence comes from Saprospiraceae bacterium, assembly GCA_014379665.1. Lineage (GTDB taxonomy): Bacteria > Bacteroidota > Bacteroidia > Chitinophagales > Saprospiraceae > OLB9. The sequence goes on from JACMLK010000293.1 coordinate 515, forward strand.
TATATATCGGAGATATCGGAGATAATAGTGCCATTTATGGATATGGTTATATTTATATTCTGAACGAACCAGCTATAACTGCCGATCCGGATATTACAGTCAGCGACTATGATAAAATCACTTTCAGATATGAGGATGGCAAAAGAGATGCTGAGAGTCTGATGGTTGATCCTGTGAATGGAGATATCTATATAGTAAGTAAACGAGAAGCCAATGTTGGTTTATATCAGATAAAATATCCTTACAGTTTTACTGACACGACCATCGCTAAAAAAGTGCTCACCATGCCATACACTCAGATAGTAGGTGGAGACATATCGGCTGATGGATCAGAAATTCTGTTGAAAAATTACGATACCATCTGGTACTGGCCTCGTAAAAATGGACAGTCTGTTGCCGAAGCACTGAATGAAAAACCCACCGAACCACCCTATACCCAGGAGCCTCAGGGTGAAGCTATATGCTGGTCGCGGGACAGCAAGGCATTTTACACCATGAGTGAAGCGTCACTTCTTAACATTACTCCGGTGTTGTACCGGTACGAAAAGAAATGATACGAGTTCAGCTTATGGCTTGATCACCCTGTCTCTTGCCTTCTGCATCGGATTGGGTTTGTCCTGATACTTATGTGTTTTAAAAAGCTGGAATCTGGTAGGTATCTCACGTACCGGAAAACTGTTGTTGGATTCGTCTATATCTGCTGTTTCCTTGTAGGGATCGATGATGATGGATGTGACTTCTTTATTTTTAACAAAGACCTTGGTGACTTTCTGTTCATTTAACCGCCATATTTCAACCGGTACCCGCTCTACTTCCACACTGCCGTCTTCAAATGTCCATTGGATGATGATCGGCATCACAAGGCCACCTTTATTAGAGAATTGAAGTTCATAATAATTTTTACTGCCGTATTTCTGCTCTTTCTCATCCTTAGTCATGAGGCTGTCATTTGTCATCTGTATTGTTAAATCTACAGAATCTTCGGTTTCCCAGGGCTGGTAAGTATTATAGAAATCAGAAATAGTGCTGTCTTTTTCGACAGGAAATTTTTTGAATTGTGCTCTGTTTCGTTGTTTGGTGAGAAAATCCTGTGGTTTGTGAATCACATTCCGGAAGGTGTCTAACTTTTTATCAGGATCATTATCCACATCTGCTTTGTACCAATTGACGCTGTCTAAAGAAATATCAACAGCATCAATACTGTAAAACCAACCTCTCCAGTACCAATCCAGGTCTACAGCACTGGCTTCCTCCATGGTGCGGAAAAAATCATCAGGTGTAGGATGTTTGAATGCCCATCTCCGGCAATATTCCTTAAAAGCGTGATCAAATGCTTCCCTACCCATGATGGTCTCCCTTAAGATATTGAGTGCGGTAGATGGCTTGTCATACGCATTATTTCCATAGTCTATGATATTTTCACTATTGGTCATGATAGGTTCAAGCTGATTTTTCGGACGCTTCATATAATCAACTATCGTGTGTGCAGGTCCGGCGGCGGATGGATAATTGTTGTCCCACTCCTGCTCTGTTATGAACTGCATAAAACTATTGATGCCTTCGTCAAACCATGCCCATTGCCGTTCATCACTATTAAATATCATAGGAAAGTAGGTATGTCCGACCTCATGAATGATGACGAGTATCGCTGCATTTTTGGATCCTTCCGTATAAGTACCATCAGCATCAGCCCTTCCCGGATTAAAAGAAATCATCGGGTATTCCATCCCATTGGCAGCTTCAACAGATATCGCTACCGGATATGGGTATGGAATACTGAATTTGGAGTATGTGCGGAGCGTATGGTCTATCACCTTGGTGCTGTATTTGTTGTAAATCGGATAAGCTTCTTTACTATACAGACTCATGCACATGACTTTCTGACCGAGCTCATTGTAGTGAGGCATAGCGTCCCACACAAATTTTTTACTGGCTGTCCAGGCGAAATCGCGTACATTTTTGGCTTTGAATTTCCAGGTTTTCTTCCTTGTTGAAATGGGTAAAAGTTCGTTTGTTTTGGCTTCAGTCAAAGTGACTATCTCAAGCGGCTTTGCGGATGATTGCGACTGGGTCCATCTTGAGTGCTGAGCAGAGGTAAGTACTTCTTTATAATTCTGACATTCACCCGTTCCCGCAACTATATGATCTGCAGGTAAGGTGATGTTCACTTCATAATCACCAAAAGTAAGGGCAAATTCTCCTCTGCCGACAAACTGTTTATTTTGCCATCCTTCAAAGTCGCTGTACACGCACATTCTTGGAAACCATTGAGCTACGGTGTACAGATAATTTTTATTATCAGCAAAATATTCATATCCGCCACGTCCCCAACTGGGGGTATTCATTCTGTCAATCATGTAATAATACCAGTCGATGCTGAACACAACTTTTTTACCCGGCTTGAGTGGTTGGGGAAGGTCAATACGCATCATGGTTTCGTTGATGACATATTTGAGCGGAGCACCTTTATCTGAGACAACCTTTTTTATTTTGACCCCGTATTTACCCAATTGAGTGACTGCTTCCAACCGGTCCAATATATTTTCACTCATCACCTTCCCCATGTCCGAGGGATACATATGGTGTTTGATGGAAGCAGGGCTATGTTCGTTTTCATCCAGTTGCAACCATAGATAGGTCATTGCTACCGGAGAATTGTTATGGTAGGTGATCGTTTCAGAGCCATCAATACGTTGTTCTTTTGTGTCCAGCGTGCAGTTGATTTTATAGTCTGCTTTTTGCTGCCAGTACCCTGGTCCCGGTGCGCCATCTGCTCCACGATATTCGTTCGGCGAGCGGAGCATATTATCGAGTTGTTCAAATTTTTTGGCGTGATTGGATCTTTCCTGACCGCTAATGGTCGTCAGGAAGAAAAAACATATAACGATAAAAAAGACCGAATATCTCATATATGCCAATTTTTTAATGAAGGTTAAAATTAGATAATACTGATGACAAATGTCCCTAATGAATTGTTTTTTCCGACCAAAGCACGATTTGAAAATACAAAATTCGATAGGTGCCTTAAAAATGGGGGAATGCAACAAAATCTTTGAATCCTAAGGAAATTATAAATACACCTGTCTTTACACTTTGAAAACTATGTTTTGTCTAATTTTGCAGGAATTAACCTTTGATTACCTATAACCATAAAAATGAAAACCTTAACCATACACTTAATATCTGTTATCTTCTTATTTTCCTGCCAAAACAAACCCCAACCCACCTCTGGTAATCAAGTTGTGACTACCATTGTGGATAGCCCGGCTGCTCATTCAGAGATGTATGATGATGAATCATCTATAGATACTGAAGATGCGGTGACCTGGTTAACCGAAGTCATCGAAACACATTTCAATGAGGGAGTATATCCTATGGAAGATATATGTACCCCGAAATATTATGAGTACAAGATGGATGCCATACAGGTGGGCTATGACGGCGGTATGAATGAAGAAGTATTTAATAAAAAATGGTCTTCAGATTTCGACATAGAACATGCAGGTCGTGGAACCGGATTTCTGATCTCCGGGCAGGACTGGGGCACTTTAAAGGTCACAAAATGTACTCCGATATCTGACGGAAAGAAAGGATTTCTGATGCTGAATGTAACGATCGAAGACAAGGAATTGAAATCCACGTACCACAGAGATATTAAAATAGTACCTGTCGGCAAGGCTTATCTGATCGATGACGTGGTGGAGTATGACTAAGGATTAAGGTTGAGATAGAGGTTGAGATTGAGATTAAGGTTGAGATTGAGATTAAGGTTGAGATTGAGATTGAGGTTTAGATTGAGTTAAAAGGTTTAGGTTTAGATTTAAGTCCCTGCCAGAAAAGGGCAATTACCATTGGAAGAGTAGTACTTAATAGCATTTCAATCTCCGATTGAAAACTATAAGTATTTGCATTCAAAGAATGCAAGGCCATTAAGGTATCATTTAAGTTGGATGTTGGAGGTAATATCATCAAAGTACCGTGCTATCACGTAGGGATCACCGCTGTAGTAACGTGGGAGGATCAAGCAAGCATCATGGGAGGAAGGTGGTAGGGTCATGGGAGTACTGTCGGGGTAACGTCGAGGCAACGTCGGGACAACGTCGGGACAACCTCAGGATAACCTTGAAAAAACCTTGATACAAAATAGGGATAAAATCTGGAAAATCCGGTTTTTTAATAAAAGGTGAGGCTATACAAAAAAGTAGTTTAAATTTCCTACTATAAAACGTAAAAACACACTTCAGAATTGCTTTTGGGGGTTGGCTTTGCTTGTTCGCTATTAGCTATTGTTGGAGATGGATATTGGCCGTTGTATTTTAGCCATTAGTTTTTGGCTGTTGGCGAAGATAAAGTTAAATATACCAAAAACCGGAGCATTAGCTTTTGTTTAGGGTTTATGTATGGGTTGTGATGAGACTATGTTTACCTTTGTGGTATGACAGATGTACATGACAAGGCGACAAGAAGTTATAATATGAGTCAGATCAAGGGTGTTGATACCAAACCTGAGCTGATGGTGAGAAAGTTTTTATTTTCAAAAGGATACCGCTACAGACTACATGACAAAATACTACCCGGGAAACCCGATATCATTCTTCCCAAGTATAAAACCATCATTATGGTACATGGATGCTTCTGGCACGGGCACAAAAGTTGTAAATACTTTGTGATTCCGAAGACAAGAACGGAATGGTGGACGGAAAAGATCAATAAAAACAGAGCCAATGATGAAAAAAACGAAACTGCACTTATTGCTTTGGGATGGAAGGTAATCCAGGTTTTTGGTTGTGAATTGAAGAAAGACAAAAAAGAAACTACGTTGGGTCATATTTTATCGCAACTTAAAGAAAGTTAATTATTTGTATATCAGATAATTAGTTATATCATTACTTTGTACAGGCATTATGTGACTTATAGTCCGTTGCCTTATAGTCTACATACATTTATTTTTACACATTCCTCAAAATTTTAAAATGGATGACATTCGTATGCGTGTAGGTTCACGCATTAAAGAATTACGTAATAATCTGAAGCTATCTCAGGAGCAATTAAGTTTTAAGGCTGATTTAGACAGAACTTATATTACAAGTGTAGAGGCCGGGAAAAGAAATATTTCTGTGGTGGCGTTGGAGAAAATTATTAAGGCTTTGGGAACTGGCTACACAGAATTTTTTAATGATGAAAATTTTAGATTATGAAATTTAA
>JACMLK010000294.1 GCA_014379665.1 Saprospiraceae bacterium
CAACGTAGTTACCTTATTAAGTAATGTTAGCGCCCCTGTGGTAAATATGACACTTGGCTACCTCGAAACCGGTACGAATACTTTAACTATTACGAATACACGTACAGGGAATGGTATCATTCTTGGAAATGACTTGCAGCGAATCAGTGCCAGATTAAATATTAAACATCAGTTGAGCTCAAAAATACATGCCGGAATGAATCTTGGCGTGTCCAAAACGAAAGTGGAAAGAGTGGACAACGATAACTCTTTCACTACTCCTCTGCAGGCTATTGCACAGTCTCCGCTTTCCCCTGCTTATAATGATGATGGCACACCCAATGGTAATACCTTATATCCAAATTTTTTACTTGAAGATCTCTACGCAAACTATACTACTAATGTTCGCAGGATAACGGGTAAGGTATTTGCAGAATATAGTTTTGCAAATAATTTCAGATTCAATTCAGACCTTGGATATGATCTGAGCAATCAGACTGAAGATCAGTACAGGGGATCGTTGACTCCATTTATGTCTACAAATGGCTATGGATACAATTCAAATGCTACTTCTGAAAATTATATATGGTCAAACTACATTACTTATAATAAAGAACTAAGTCAAAATTCATTGCTTAATATAGTATTGGGTCAGGAATTTAATAATTCCGATAGGGCATTTAACAGCGTGACCGGTACACAGTTTCCTTCAGATGATTTTCAGACTATATCAAGTGCTGCCGAAGTTACTGCGGGAAAAGGTGATAATAGCCGTTACAATTTCCTTTCTTATTTTTCGAGAGTTTCACTGAATATCAGGGATAAATATTTTGCCAAAGTGAGTATAAGAAGAGATGGTTCTTCCAGATTCGGGTCTAATCAGCGATATGGAATATTTCCTGCAGTCTCATTGGGATGGATACTCAGTGAAGAATCCTTTTTAAATAGTAACCAAACAATTTCATTTTTAAAGTTGAGAGGAAGCTACGGGCAGTTGGGAAATTCAGAAATTGGAAATTTTGCTTCAAAAACACTTTATAACGGTGTGTCTTACAATAAAATATCGGGAATCAGATTGATACAACCAGGCAATAATGATTTGACATGGGAAAAAAGTAAACAGTTGGACCTGGGCATCGAATTCGGATTGTATAAAGACAGAATATTTGGCGAATTGGACTTTTATACTAAAAATACGGATGGCTTATTGTTCAGTGTACCATTGCCCGGCAGTTCAGGTCAGACAGAGTTAAACAAAAACATTGGAACGCTGGAAAGTAAAGGGGTGGAATTTGTAATAAATTCAAAAAATATAATTTCAAAAGCAATCAGATGGAATACAAATCTGAATGTGGCAAAAAATACAAATAAAATAAAGTCACTGCCCAATAATAATGCAGATATCATCAATGGCGAAAGCATAAATAGAGTCGGAGAAGCAGTATCTGCTTTTTATCTTGTCGAGTTTGCAGGTGCTGACCTTAATACCGGAGATGCATTGTATTATAAAGATGGTCTGGGGTCAGAAACAACTGCTGACTATACAGAGGCCAACAGAGTAATTGCAGGCAACCCACAACCAAACTGGATAGCAGGTCTTACCAACGAATTTTCATATAGGGGTATTACCTTAAGTTTTACTTTTGTTGGCGAATGGGGAGCCAGTATTTATAATGGAGGTGGAGTCTACCAGTCTTCCAGCGCTGATTTTTTTGATAACCAAACCAGAGACCAACTGAATAGATGGCAAAACCCGGGAGATGTCACCCAAGTACCTCAAGCCAGATTATATGGACAAAACGGTACTGCCCAATCGTCCAGATTTCTGGAGAAAGCAAATTTCATCAGACTGAGAAATATTATGCTGAGTTTTGATATGCCTTCAACCATTACAAATAAAGTTAATATAAGTAGTGCCAGGGTATATATATCAGGTGTAAACTTACTAACTTTTACAGATTATACCGGATATGACCCGGAATCAAGAACTGATATTTCTGGCTATGGTTTTGATAACGGATATAATTTTTATTCCGCCCCTCAGGCAAAAACTACTTCTTTGGGTATTAATGTTAATTTCTAAAATTATAAAAAATTAATAAAATGAAAAATTTAAATAAATATCACATTTATACCATTGGCTTGTTCTTTTTATTCGCATGCGAAGACCAGTTGAACGTAGAGCCCACACTTTCTATTTCTGATGAAGCTGCCCTTACATCTGAAGAGAATGTAAAAAAATTATTGATTGGTACCTATGAAATTGACGGTAGCAGGAATTCGCACGGAGGATATATTCATATGTTTTCAGATTTATTGGGAAGTGATGAGCAGGTTTCATGGAATGGTACATTTACTGAGCCCAGGGAAGCTTTAACAAAAACCATGTTCGCAAATAATTTTCTGATTAATGCAATATGGAATAATCTTTACAAAGTGATCAGCCAAACCAATCTTGTTCTGGATCACCTTGCTCTTATATCCGATGATGGTGAAAGATCCAGGATAGAAGGGGAAGCCCGTTTTCTCAGGGCATTAAATTATTTTGAGTTACTGAGACTTTTTGGAAATGAAACAAAAGGAGTACCATTAAGATTACAGTCAATCAGCGATTATGGAGGAGATTTGAAGATTTCAAGAAGTTCGACAGTTGATGTTTACTCTGCCATACAAGATGATATTGTTAAAGCAGTGTCATTGCTTCCTGAAGCAAATGAATTTTATGCAGATAAATATGCTGCATTAGCACTTCAGGCAAGAGTAAATTTGTATGTTGGCAAATATACCGAAGCAAGAGATGCGGCTCACCTTGTCATCAGTGCTTCCAATAAGGTCTTGTCTTCAAGTTTTGCTGATGCGTTTAATCACGATGAAAATGGAGTGGAAGATATTTATGCCATGCAAGTCACATCGCAAAGTGGTGAAAATCAACTGATACAAATGTATGCAAGTGAAGAAAACGGAGGCAGAGGGGGAGATATTTCTATCAATCAGTCTTATCTTGATTTATTTGATGACCCCAATGATGAAAGAGCTCATTTTTTATATGAAAATGGAAAAGGAGATTTTCTCACCGGAAAGTATACCAATCAGTTTGGCAATATCCCGATTTTCAGATTAGCCGAAATGATCCTGATACGGGCTGAATGCAATACCCGATTAAACACAACCATAGGAAATAGTCCATTAGATGATGTAAATTCATTGAGACAACGCAGCGGTGCTGCCGCACTCACCAGTATTAGTATTCAGGATATTTTGTTGGAACGACAGCGGGAGTTAGCATTTGAAGGATTTGCTATATACGACATAAAACGAACCAAATCGACTATAGCCGGACTTCCATATAATAGTCCTAAATTAGTAATGCCAATACCTCAGGCGGAGATTGATGCTAATGCACTCATGGAACAAAATGAAGGATATTAGAACGTCATAAAAATTTATTAGTGACGTTTATTAAGGGAAGGAATTTTAAATTTCTTCCCTTTAATCTGTTCCAAAACTTTCACCCTATCCAAATGTTTTAAAATTAATATGATTTTAGGGTTGTAACCAACATCATCAATTATGCTCGCTTCATCCGTTAAACAATTTAAGTATTATAAGCAACTGGCTGACAAAACTATAGCCCAAACAGAAAATGAAGGGTTATATCACCGCTTTCATGAGGATGACAATAGCATAGCCATTATTGTTCAACATATGGCTGGTAATATGAAATCAAGATGGACCAACATTTTTGAAGAAGATGGGGAAAAGCCCTGGAGAAACAGAGATAGTGAATTTGAACAGGTCAACAGTACAAGACAAGAAATGACAGAGATGTGGAATG
>JACMLK010000295.1 GCA_014379665.1 Saprospiraceae bacterium
ACGTAAGTTGTAGAATGTCAGACACGAGGGATAAATTTAAAGTGAGTTTTTTGTATTGGGAGCTTTTTTGTTTACTTTTTTTGCGGGAAAAAAAGTAAAAGCCAAGCCGGCTCGAGGCGAATATAATTTTTGAGAATAAATATAATTTTTTTATTTGAACAGTATGAGAAAATGTTTTTAATAAAAAGAAGTGCAATTTGTTATTAACACAATTGGATATGTGGTTCTGATAAAGAACCTCACCCCATGCTACCTTTAACCAGACCACCATCTACACTTATAGTCTGACCGGTGATAAATCCTGAATGCGGGGACAATAACCACACCGCTAATGATGCGAAATCTTTTGGGTCACCAAGATGACCTACTTTTGTTTCCTTTTCGAACTCCTTTCTGGCTTCATCAGGAGTTATACCAAGGAGGAGGGATTTGTTGGCAAAAAGTCTCTCCATGGCAGGAGTAGCATGATACCCCGGCGCTAATATATTGAGCGTGATACCTTTGTCTGCCATCTCCTGTGACAGGGTTTTTACGAATCCTACTACTGCCATTCTCAAAGAATTGCTGAGTACCAGATTTTCAATTGGTTGTTTTACTGAAACGCTCTCTATATACAAAATACGGCCATAAGATTGGGCTTCAAATTTTTCGAGCAATTCCTGTGTGAGTTTTACCTTCCATCTTAGTAAACTCTCATAGGCATTATCCCAGTCTGTGATCTCAGTATTTATAAACGACTTTGCAGGAGGACCGCCTGCGTTAATGACAATACCATCGAGTTTTCGTCGCCCAACAGTACGAACGAGATCTGAAATCACCGCATCAGTGGTGATGTCTCCCAATAAAATTTCAATTTGCCCAGAATATTTATGCTTAAGTGCTTCCAGTTTTTCTTCCCCACGGGCATTGATGATGACAGTAGCACCTTCTTTAACCAATTGCTCTGCAATGGCTTTTCCAAAACCACTTGAAGACCCTGTTACAACAAAAAGGGATTTATCAAGATTGAGTTCCATGGATAATTACATCATTTTATCCAAAAAATGAAGTAATTCCTTTTCCATAATATTAAAATCCGCATCTGCATCAAACAAGTCTTTCATCTTTTCAATGAGTTCTGCTTTTTGTTCTGGAGTGGGATAGTATACCTCTTTGTATGACAGAATGGTTTCATATGCCTTGTAGTCACTCATTGAATCATATGTAATGACCATCTTTGAATAAGTCGGTTCCCCCACATTTTTGCTGATCAGGGCTTTTTCTTCTTCTGAAAAGTCCATGTCAACATTGGCAATATAAATCAAAAGAAAAGCAAGGAACTCATCATAACTCCATTTTAATTCACTCATAGGTTTAATTTTTTGTTAGTTCAATATTTGTTAATACAGAAGGAGTGGCTAAAAGCCGTTCATTAGGATAAATCTCTTTGGTTATCAAAGAAAATGTGAAAGTTATTCCTTCTTTTTTAAAATCCAAGGGCAGATTGCATGGAAGATAACGATTTTGATCCTGTGCGGACAATATGATAAAATGTTCAGCAGATAATAATATCGTACCTTTTGAATTTTCTACTTTTCCATCATTTTTCCGTTCCGGCCAACAATCTGAGGTCTGTAAAACAGATTTTTGGTTTGTATGCGCGTTCTTGTGACATGAAAGCATCAATACTGATAATATGATCGTATATGTATATTTCTTCGTCAAGTACTTATTAATTAAGTTAAATCCAAACCTTAGTCTTATATTAAAAATTCTTCTAATTTACTCAATGCATTTCCCAAACCACCAGGATCTGTGCCCCCTGCAGTAGCAAAAAATGGTTGCCCTCCACCACCTCCATTAATTTCTTTGGCAAGCTCTTTTACAATATTTCCTGCATGCCATCCTTTGGATTTCGTCAATGTTTCTGAGATACAGAGCATAATATTTGCTTTTCCCTGATCTTCCATCCCAAATAAAATGACGGAATCACCCAGTGTTGTCTGTATATTATGCGCCAATGTTTTGGCTGATTTGCTATCTACATCATCAAGTCTGATGCTTAATATGCTGATGCCATTGATTTTCCTTGCACTTCGTACCAGGTGATCTTTGATAGATGACGCATGGATGGTTCTCAATTTTTCTATCTCCTGTTGCAATTCTTTGTTTTCATGCTGCAACTCTGCAATATTCCTGACTGTATTCTGATTATTTTTGAAAAATGATCTGATTGCATTCAGTTCCTGCAATTGAGAATTGATATATTCCTCAGCCTTCACTGAAGTGACAGCTTCTATGCGTCTTACCCCCGCCGCTATACCGCTTTCGGATATGATCTTAAAATAACCCAACTGACCGGTCGCTTTCACATGACATCCACCACAGAGCTCCCGCGAGTAAGAAGGGTCAAAAGTGATCATTCGCACCGAATCACCATATTTCTCTCCAAAGAGCATCATAGCTCCTGACTTTTTGGCTTCTTCGATGGATATTGCTCTTGTTTCTTCCAGTTTGATATTTTCACGAATTTTTTCATTCACTATTTTCTCCACCTGAGCAAGTTCCTGATCTTTGATCTTCTCAAAATGGGAAACGTCAAATCTCAGATAATCATCTTTGACCAGAGATCCTTTCTGCTGAACATGAGTACCCAACACTTTTCTTAATGCTGCATGTAATAAGTGAGTGCCCGTATGATTATTTTCAGTCAACTTTCGCTTATCGGCATCTACTTCTCCATACACCTGAGTTTTTATATTGTCTGGAATACGATCTATAAAATGTATGATTAAATCATTTTCTTTTTTAGTATCCAGCACTTTGACAAACTCGCCATCAAACATCAGATATCCGGTATCTCCGACCTGTCCGCCACTTTCAGGATAAAACGGAGTACAACTTAGGACCAATTGATACAATTCCTGATCTTTCTGTCTTAATATTCTGTATTTGACCGCTTTGGTTGAATGAACGACAAGTTCATCATAACCAATAAATTCGGTCACAACTTCATCACCTACCATAACCCAGTCACCTGTTTCACGTTTGGCATCAGCACGTGATCTTTCTTTCTGTAGATTCAGAGCTGACCTGAAGGCTTCTTCATCCACTTTCCAGCCTCTTTCACCGGCAATCAGCCTTGTGAGATCAATCGGAAATCCATAAGTATCATACAATTCAAATACATCGTTTCCGTCTATGACCTGATTGACTACTTTGAGGTCTTCTATCCGATGCAAGCCACCTTCGAGTGTTTTGAGAAATGATTTTTCTTCTTCCCTGATCACTTTTTCAACAAAAGATTTTTGTAAAAACAGTTCAGGAAATACGTGTTCAAACTGCTTTGCAAGGACTTCAACCAATTGATATAATAACGGTTGCTTATAGTCCAGATAAGTATAATAATAACGCACTGCCCTCCTTAGAATTCTGCGGATGACATAGCCGGCTCCATTATTGGAAGGCAGCTGACCATCTGCAATGGTAAATGAAATAGCCCTGATGTGATCTGCAAGAACCCTGAAAGCCACATCTGTTTTACTATCTCCAAAGCTGTAATTTTTGCCTGTAATTTTTGCCACTTCAGCTATTGTACCTGTAAAAACATCTGTATCGTAATTGCTCTTTTTGCGTTGAATGGCCCTGACCAATCTTTCAAATCCCATACCTGTATCCACGTGTTTGGATGGCAGTTGTTCGAGCGAGCCATCGGATTTGCGATTGTACTGTATAAATACATTATTCCATATCTCTATTACCTGAGGATGATCATTATTGACAAGATCTCTGCCGGGTACCAAGGCGATCTCTTCATCAGATCTGAGGTCAATATGTATTTCACTACATGGTCCACAGGGACCTGTATCTCCCATCTCCCAGAAATTATCTTTTTTATTGCCAAAAATGATGTGATTCTGCGGTACGTATTTTGACCATTCTTTGAGTGCGATCTGAGACGGAGGCAAGTTCTCTTTAAGATCGCCTTCAAATACAGATACATACAGCCTGTCTTTTGGAAGCTTGTAAACATTAGTCAGTAGTTCCCAGCTCCATGCAATAGCCTCTGCTTTGAAATAATCCCCTATACTCCAATTGCCCAGCATTTCGAACATGGTATGATGATAGGTATCCACACCTACCTCTTCAAGGTCGTTGTGTTTGCCGCTGACTCTCAGACACTTCTGTGTATCAGCTATTCGTGGATTATCCGGTTTCTTATTTCCGAGAAAGAAATCCTTGAATTGATTCATCCCGGCATTTGTGAACATCAATGTCGGATCATCTTTTACGACTATAGGTGCCGAAGCAACAATCTTGTGGTTTTTCCCTTCGAAAAAATCAAGAAACTTTTGTCTGATTTCGTTAGCCGTCATTTGTACTAAAATATTTTCTGATCACTATTTAGAATGGGGGCAAATATACGAGATTAAAAGAAGTTGACTAAGCAGCAACAATATATTTGTAAAGAAAGACTATGCTTCGCTTACAATTCGGACATTCCAAGCTTATAGCATGTTTGATCTTTTTTATAAAAATTCCATATTTAATATATTTATCTGAATAACAAATTTGTTTCGATTACATAATTATACAGAGACCTGATGGTCTATGGACAGAAGACCTTATGTTCACTATTTGGTAAAACATGTTAGGCTATGACCAGATCAGATCATTTTTTTAATCATTTTTGGTAGAATTCAGATATTCTGCCTATCTTAGCACTTGCTTAAGAAAAGTATGGAATTATTAACGGTATAATTTACTTTTGACAGCATAAAATAATGTTTGAGTATTTATTAATTAACTTATAAAATCAAATCAAATGCAAGATGGCGTAATTATTACTTTAATTCTTGGAGCAGTGGCTGGTTGGTTAGGCAGCCAAATTTACAAAGGCAGTGGCCTGGGTCTTTTAGGAAATATTGTGGTTGGGATTATCGGTGGATTTATCGGATATTGGGGTCTTGGAAAGTTAGGAGTAAGTTTAGGAACAGGATATCTCGGATATATTCTCACAGCAGCAGTAGGAGCCATAGTCCTGCTGGTAATAATCAACATGGTTTCAAGGAGGAATTAAGTCATTTTACGGGTATTTTTAAAAGATACATGTTGTCAGACTAAAAGGCTTCTTTTATATAAGGATAGCATATTTATCATGACTAAATAAGTAAATCTTTAACCTGCATGTTGTGGGTTAAAGATTTTTTCATTAAATTCGAAACCTATTTAGCATCCTTTTTTACGGCACTGTATTGTTAAGAGTTCCCAACCACCAACTTTCAACTTCAACTACCAGCTACCAGCTACCAGCTACCAACTTTGAACTTTGAACTTTCAACTTTGAACTTTGAACTACCAACTAATTAGGGAACTTTCCCTTTTGAAATTTTGTTTTATTTGTCTCTGATTCCACCAAAATTAATTGAATTTTATACATTCGTTGTCCTGACTTTGTCTTGACTTTGTTCAGGCATTTTGCCAACATTTTACCTGGGTTGTCCCGACGTTGTCCCGACGTTGTCCCGACGTTTCTCCCACGATCCTCCTATGATTCTTCCATGATCATCCCAAGATCCTCCCAAGATCCTCCCAAGATCCTCCCAAGGTGTATCCACAACGATCCGATGAGATTACCACGATATAATGTCTATCTGGCCATCATCCCAAGGTCTGAATTTTAAATCGTTATCAAAATTCCTGGAAGTATTTCCTGACTGAAAGTCTTTTGTTGAAGAGTTGATAAAGTCATTAGAGTTTATAGTAGGAAACCTACAATTCCCACAATTCTACAAATCTAAAAAATCCTGACCACTACCTTGTAGACGACCTGTCAATTATTCTGCAAATCTTCTATTGACAAAGCATAGCATTGCGGGCCGGATCCGCATCCGAAATGTTAATGAAAACCGAATATATAATGAAAAGTGCTTATATTTTTAAATATATCGAATCATATCTTAATAAAATTTAATTGGTTTTGGCTTTTAAATTAGTTAATTAATATAGCTGAAATCACAGGTATTTAGTATTCAATATTTTATTTATTACAATAAATTATATATAAATTATATGAATATTTTGTGTTTTTATTTTGGTTTTTATATTTAATAGTATAATTTTACACCGTTTAAATCCAATAGTATCTGTATTTTCTGACTAATCTTTGCCAACGGGATTATGTCATTGCGTAAATTATTTAGAGAATGAAGCATGTGAAATACGTTTACAACGAGTATACCTTACAATATGAAGAACACAAACTTACACGAAAAGATAAATTTCGAAAAAGTTTGTATTTTACTTCTGCTGTATCACTTACCGC
>JACMLK010000296.1 GCA_014379665.1 Saprospiraceae bacterium
AATGAGAATTTTGAAGTGACTTACGGATTAGGAACGGTACACATCACCAAGAAACCGTTGTATGTCTCAGCTGACAACAAGTTCAGAGATGTTGGCGAGCCCAATCCGGAGTTTACCTTCAATTATGATGGCTTTGCATTTGATGATTCGGAGGATGATGTATGTGTACCTCTTCAACTCCCCCCATCGCCCAAGTCAATTGACCAACTGGAAAGGCGTACGACCTATACCGATGTAAAGATCAATGGACTTTCTAATGTTTATTATGCTACACCCGGTGAAAATCTTACATTGACCGGTAGTTGGAGCGAGGTATATTTCTCGGATATAATTCCTGGTTTCATACCGTATTGTCCGGGTTGTGTAACGCAGAATTATGTTGGTATGGCTAACGATCAATTCAGTGGAAATATTTTTGATCCCTGTTATGATGTTAGTGGTACGTTCCCTCATTCAGGAACGCTCAGCAATACTTTTACCGCACCCCCGAGACCAGGCGTCTATTATATTACCCAGCAATCAAGCTGGTACTTTTCCTGCTACCAGTTTGGTCACCTGCTTCATGATCAAATTGCTAATGACGCAATTGCCGTGGTTATCATAAATCCTTCAAGTGGTATTACCGGCAATACAACAGCAACGGATGCATCGCCAGCGGGTGACTACCCAATAATGATAGGTGGTTGTCATTTTAATTCAAATTACAGAATTGTATTTCAGGATGGTATTTTGACGGTAGGACAACTGATTAGTTCAAGCATAAGGAATGATACAAGAGCATCACAAACCCAGGTGACGGAAAGGACAGCGGTAAGCAGAATAGAAGCGGATATGCTATATCCTAATCCCGCGTCTTCTATACTAAGGTTACAGCTTAAAGATGATGTGCAAACTATAAAAGACATACAGGTTTATGACGGGGTTGGTAAATTGAATCCAACATCCTCCAGGAAGGTTAATGATGGTCTTTATGAAATAAATGTGTCAGGATTGTCCCGGGGCATATATATCATAGAAGCAAGAACGGCCGCAGGCATTAAAACATTTAAATTTATTAAGTTGTAAAAAACGGAAAAGAAAGAGGCCGAAACCTTTTTCTTTTTTTAGCTTAACTTCACCAATTTCGTTATTTAAGACCCTGACCATGAATATTAAGAAGATTTTATGGATATTGGTTTTGGTATCCGGCTCTGCGGCATATGGCCAAAAGAATCTGGACAAGGATACGGCAACTGTTAATGCATTACTAAGAGAGAGCAAAAGCCTGATTGGAAGTGATTCCGCCAAAGCCGTTAACCTTGCCCTGCAGGCAAAGAAAATGGCCAACGAATTAGAATATCCTAATGGAGAAGCCAATGCGCTAAAGAATATCGGCATGGTGTATTATATGAAAGGCAAGTATGCAGAAACGCTTGATTTTTGGGATCAGTCATTACAGATTTTTGAGAAAATGAAAGATGATGTTGGTATCTCCAACATGCTAAACAATATTGGCGCCATCTATTTTAACCAGGGAGCCGATGCTAAGGCACTTGAATATAGTTTAAAGTCATTGCAACTGGCTGAAAAGATAGGCGATACCCTGCGAATGATTTCTGCTTTAATAAATGTTGGCAGTATTTATCACAATAAAAAAGATCCTATAGCCCTCAATTATTTATTGAAGGTGATACCACTGGTGGAGAGTAATGGTAATACCGAAGCTTATGTGGTAGTAACCGGAGATGTTGGTGAGATTTATTTTGATAATAATAAAGACTCAAAAGCATTGGAGTATTTTCAAAAATCGATAAAGGCAGCCGGTAATACTTATTCGGCTGCTTTTTCTATCAATGGAGTGGGTAAAGTATATCTTAAAGAAGGAAAATTATCCCAGGCACTTAAGTACCATAATAAAGCCCTGGACATCGCAAGGAAATTTGATGATAATCTGCAGGTGGTTCGTGGCCTGCGGGGCATTGCAGATGTCAATATGAATCAAGGCAATATTTCCCTGGCAATTGATTTTTATAAACAGGCAAGAACAATTGCCGAGGAAATGGATGATATAAAGGTTGAATTAAAGGATCTCTACCAGGATATGGCGTCTGCCTATTCAAAAAACAAAGATTTTTCAAATGCCTATTTGTATAAATCGCTTTATGCCGACGTGAAGGATACACTTTACAGTATCGAGACCAAAAAGAAATTAAATCAGCTTCACTTCGATTTCGAACTCTCCAAGAAGGAAGTTGAAATTAACCTGAAAGAAGCCAGTATAAAATTTGAAAGACAAGCCAGGATGGGAGTGACGATTGGATTGGGGTTAATATTGATCATAGCCTTTATTATTTACCGATATTATTTACAAAAAGCAAGGATCAATAAAATTTTAGATAAACAAAAGGGCATAATTGAGCATTTGCTGCTGAATATACTCCCCAAAGAAGTAGCCTCCGAATTGCAAACCAGCGGTGAATCAAAGCCGAGGCATTTTGATGAAGTCTCCATCTTATTTACCGACTTTGAAGGATTTACATCCATTGCTGACAAATTATCTCCCGGGGAATTGGTGGAGGATTTAAATGAATGTTTCATCACATTCGACAGCATCATAGAAAAGTATAATCTTGAAAAAATAAAAACTATTGGCGACGCCTATATGTGTGCCGGCAATATTCCCTCGGCTGATCCCGATCATGCATATAAAATAATTAAGGCAGCAATAGAAATACAAGCCTCAATGGAAAGGCATAATGCCCGCCGGTTAGAAAAGGG
>JACMLK010000297.1 GCA_014379665.1 Saprospiraceae bacterium
CCAACATTTCTGATCACTGTTGAATCTGATAAGTCCCTCTGCAATCTTGATACAGGTAATTTTTCTGAGAGATGACTGAAAATACTGTTTGCCAGCCCAAGGTTACCTTCTGCATTTTCAAAGTCAATAGGATTTACCTTATGTGGCATGGCCGATGATCCTATCTCACCTTCCTTCAGTTTTTGTTTGAAATAATCCATAGAAACATAAGTCCACATATCCCTGCACAAATCAATAAGTATGGTGTTTATTCTAATAAAACTATGGAATATAGCGCCAAGGTCATCATAATGTGCAATTTGAGTCGTATTTTTTGATCTTTTTAAACCAAGACCCTGAATAAATTTGTCAGCAAATGAAGGCCAGTCTATTTCAGGGTAACTTACTTTATGTGCGTTAAAATTTCCTGTAGCACCCCCGAATTTACATTTATACTTTACCAGATTCAGTAATTCCAATTCATCTTCAAGTCTTTCAATAAATACGGCTATTTCTTTACCCAATGTAGTAGGTGAAGCCGGCTGTCCATGGGTTCTTGCCAGCATAGGAATTCCTTTATATGCTGATGCCTTACTTTTAAGGCCGCTTATGAGGGTGAGGACTAATGGATAAATTTCTTCTCTTATCCCGTTTTTTATCATGAGAGGGAATGCAGTATTATTGATATCCTGCGATGTTAACCCAAAGTGTACAAATTCCCTATATTTATTCAGACCAATCAATTCGAATTTATTTTTAATATAATATTCAACAGCTTTAACGTCGTGATTGGTAACTTTTTCAGTTGTTTTAATAATTTCTGCTTCATTCAGATTAAATTCATTATATAGATCATCCAAATGCAATAATGCTTCTTTTGAGATTTCATCCAATTGACAAAGTGGTAAATCCACTAATGCCCTGAAGTATTTAATTTCTACATATACCCTGTATTTTATGAGTGCGTACTCTGAAAAGTAATCTGAAAGTACCGATGTCATGGGCTGATATCTTCCATCCAATGGTGAGAGGGATTTAAGCATATTATGATGTTTTTTCGGTTATTATATCCATTGACTGTTTTGACTCTTCTCTCCGTTTCATATAAAAATAAGTCTCTATCTGACTTCGTACAGAAATATCATCCGTATTTTTCTTATATTTATTAGAAAGTTTGGCATCAAGGATGCGGGCCTTCACATTATCATTTAACTGAATATTCATACAGGTGCTTATTGTTTTTGCTAATTCAGGATCAAGGACCGGGAATAGAGTTTCTACTCTGAAATGCAGATTCCTGACCATCCAGTCTGCTGACGAAAGATAAACTTCCTGATTACCATTATTGTGGAAAATAAAAACCCTTGAATGTTCCAGAAATCTGTCTACAATGGATATAGCTTCAATATTTTCGCTTAAGCCTTTCTGACCTGCAATCAAAGAACAGATACCCCTTACTATTAATTTTATTTTTACTCCGGCTTTACTGGCTGCGTACAACAGGTTTATCATTTCCTCATCCTGAATACTGTTCATCTTTAGGATCATCCTGGCCTTTTTGCCTTTTTTAGCATTTTCTGTTTCTCTTTTGATCAGTGCTATAAATTTTTCCTTAAGATTAAACAGTCCGACACTGACAAACTCAAAATTCTGGGTTGGCCTTTGTTTGGTTTCGAGGAAATTAAAAACCCGGGCAACTTCAGAAGTGATTTTTTTAACAGCGGTAAAAATTCCAAAATCAGCATATACTTTCGCTGTATCTTCATGGAAGTTACCTGTGCCCAGATAAGCATATAGATTTGGTTTTCCATTTTCCAACCGACGAACAAGGGCCAGTTTAGAGTGAACCTTAAAACCGGGCATGCTGTAATATACGTGAACCCCTGCCTGTTCAAGTTCTTCACCCCATCTGAGATTAGCTTCTTCATCAAATCTTGCTTTTACTTCGATGAATGTGCTGACTTGTTTACCACTTTTGACTGCTTCTTTGATGGCTGTCATGATTCTTGACACTTTGGCCACCCTGTATTGAATTATTTTTATATGTGTCACATCAGGGTCAGCCGCTGCGGATTCAAAAAACTTAATCACTGATTCGTAACTATGATAAGGGACATGTATCAGATGATCTCTTTCTCTGATCTTTTCAAAAATAGATTCTGCTTCTTCCAGTTCTTCTATCTTTATCTGAGGTAAGTTGGTATCTTTAAGATGACTTAAGTTGTATGCAGGAAATTTAAAGAAATCTGAATTATTATGGTATCTTCCTTCCGGGAGCAGATCCAGTTCGTCTATTTCAAAGACATTCATCAGATATTGCAGAAAATGTTTTGGCATCATTCTGTCATATACCAATCTTGAAGTGACTCCAATACTACGTTTGTTCAGGCTCTTTTTGATTTTTGCAATCAGGTCACCGGTATATTCATCGTCAATATACAATTCAGCGTCCCTGGTAAGCTTTATGGAATAAGAATCATTTATATTGTATCCGGGAAAGATGAGCCTTACACTATGACGAACTGCGTCATCCAGCATCATAAGTTGTTTTATATTCGGGTCTTTGGATGGCAGATCTAAAAATCTGGACAGGTGATCGGAAGGGATTTTCACTATGGCATATTCCGAAGCAGGTTTTACATGATCTTTACTTTGCATATCCAAAGCGAGATATAACGCCCCGTTATTTAAGAAAGGTTTTATCTTTTTACCTACCAATACCACAGGCTGGACAAAAGGAAGCAGATATTCGTTAAAATAGGTATCTACATATTCTATTTGCTCTTTATTCAGATTCCTCCATGATATCATCTGAATATTATTTTTTTTAAGTTCCGGGAGAATGGTACTTTGAAAAATATTTGAAAATTCTTTTTGTTGCTGATTGGCTATACTAAGTATTTGATGAAGTACTATTTCAGGAGAGTAATCCAGATTTTTAAGTGTACTTTTATCAGTTCTTGCCAGATTTCTATGGTTTGCTACCCGGATTCTGAAAAATTCATCGAGATTGGATGAATATATAGCCAGAAATTTAAGTTTTTCAAATAATGGAACAGAAGGGTCCATAGCTTCCTGCAGCACCCGGTAATTAAATGATAACCAACTAATATCTCTGTTAATAAATTTAGCCATTGCTGATTTTTCCCAAAGGACAAAAATGCATCGTTTTTTATGTTTTTCCTAATTAAATATTTATGAAGTCATATTAAAGTAAATCAAGGTGATCACACTTTGATTTCTTCTTCACACTATTACAAAAAGTCTACATCGACCGCATAAGCATCATTCATTAAAATATCCAGTGCACGCTGCATATCAAACCCTTCGTATACCACCTTATGTAGTAACTGAACAATAGGTAGATTCAATTTTTCATTTCTGGCCAGCTGATTTATTATTTTTAATGTTCTCACACCTTCTACTACTTCGGTCGAGGTAGCCATGATCTGGTTAAAATCTTCACCACGTGCAAGTCTTTTCCCAAAAGTATAATTTCTGCTGTCATCGCTGGTAGCGGTAGCTATCAAATCACCAATACCCGCCATTCCGAGGTAGGCTGATCCACTCGTACCCATCGTATTACCAAAATATATCATCTCTCTTAATCCTCGTGTGATCAGTAAGGACTGCATGTTTTTTCCCATACCCATACCCGCTAAAATCCCTGACGCCAACGCAATAATATTCTTGAAAGCTCCTGCAATTTCGGCTGCCTTGAGATCGTGGGAACCAAAAGCAAAAAACTTTTTACTGCTCAATACGGTCTGGCCAAGTTTGATAACTTCGTCAAAATCAGAAGCAATCACTGTTGCAGCAGGCTGTCCTGAGAGAATCTCTTTGGCAAGGTTTGGCCCTGACAGACAACCGACCCGTATCACATTGCTTTCCTGTCTGATCACCTC
>JACMLK010000298.1 GCA_014379665.1 Saprospiraceae bacterium
ATACTTTATCCATACTTTATTTATACATTGTTTATACTTTACTTATATGTTATTTATATATTTTTCATACACTATTCATACATTATTAATTAAGCAACATAAAACCATATATTGTTCCTGAAGCTAAGTTGCTTTTTTGTAGGATTTGTCAGATTTGTTAAAGTTGTTAGAGTTGTTGGAGTTGTTAGAGTTGTTAACAGGGGTAAGTTTGAAAATTTCAGCGGAAAATTTGATGCTTTTGTCTAATAATCATAAGTCGGAAAAATAATAATCATCAAAATGTTGTTTATTTGCCGGATAATCATCTTTTTAACCCTTAAATAGTATAAGGCTATGCCAAAACAGTTTATTTACATCATTTTAGTTTGTCTGGTTTTCTTTTTACCTATGGCAAACTCGCAAACAAAATTACCTGAAGGAGTCACAAAAGTTACTTCTGTGGAAGGTATTACAGAGTACAATCTGAAAAACGGACTTAAAGTGTTATTATTTCCGGATCTTTCAAAACCAACCATCACTGTCAATATTACCTATATGGTAGGTTCAAGACATGAAGGATACGGAGAGACAGGGATGGCACACCTTCTAGAACATATTGTATTTAAAGGAACTCCCAAACATCCGAATATCCCACAAGAACTAACCGAACACGGTGCAAGACCTAATGGTACAACATGGTATGACCGGACCAATTATTTTGAGACTTTCAACGCGACAGAAGAAAACCTGAAGTGGGCATTGGATCTGGAAGCAGACAGAATGGTCAATTCATATATTGCAAAAAAGGATCTTGACAGCGAATTTACTGTGGTAAGAAATGAATTTGAAAGCGGAGAAAACGATCCATCCGGTGTCCTTATGGAAAGGGTATTGAGTACAGCTTATTTGTGGCACAACTATGGGAACAGCACCATTGGAGCGAGAGCAGATATTGAAAATGTTCCAATCGATCGCTTACAAGCATTCTACAGAAAATATTATCAGCCTGATAATTCCATACTCACCGTCACGGGCAAATTTGATGAAATGAAAACGCTCAAATTGGTTGATGAGTATTTTTCAAAAATACCCAGACCTGAGAGACAGTTGGAAATCACTTACACTAAAGAACCAACACAGGATGGTGAACGTCAGGTAGTGTTGCGACGAACAGGTGACGTACAGGTCCTGAGTTGTAGCTATCATACAGCACCCGGATCACATCAGGACTATGCCGCAATTGCAGTCATCGATGAAATCCTTAGCAATGAACCATCCGGAAGGTTATACAAAGCATTGGTTGAATCCAAGAAGGCATCATATATCTGGAGTTTTGCCCCTAGTCTCAAAGAACCGGGCTTTATTTATATTAATGTTACCCTGAGAAAAGAAGACAATCTGGAGGAAGCCAAAAAAATATTACTGGCTACCCTGGATAGCCTTAAGATAAATCAACCAACCAAAGAAGAACTTGACAGATCAAAGTCCAGACTACTTAAACAATGGGAATTGGGTTTCAATTCATCAGATAGAGTAGGAATGAACATAAGTGAATATATAGCTCAGGGAGACTGGAGATTATATTTTCTATACAGAGATGCCATTGAAAAAGTCACACTAGAAGATGTAGTGAGTGCGGCAGCAAGTTATTTCAAACCTGCCAACCGCACCATAGGAATCTTTATTCCTGAAGACAAACCGGACAGAGTGGATGTACCTGCTGCCCCAAGTGTTGCAAATCTCGTAGATGGATATAAAGGAAAAGAACTGATAGCCCAGGGAGAAGAATTTGATCCTTCTTTTGAAAATATAGAAAAAAGAACATTCAAAGGCAAAGAGAAATCAGGAATGGAGATTGCATTATTGCCAAAACAAAACAGAGGGGATGGTGTAAATGCAAATATCACACTCAGATATGGTACCCCCGGATCACTTATTGGTAAATCAAGCATAGCGCAATT
Organism: Saprospiraceae bacterium; assembly: GCA_014379665.1. Taxonomy (GTDB): domain Bacteria; phylum Bacteroidota; class Bacteroidia; order Chitinophagales; family Saprospiraceae; genus OLB9. Next base: position 1,941 of record JACMLK010000298.1, read on the forward strand.
GGCAGCATCTATGCTGGATAGAGGAACTACAACGATCAACCGTCAGGCAATTCAGGATAAACTTGATGCTTTGAAGGCAAGGGTCGGTGTTTTCGGAGGACAATCAAGTTTGACTTTCAGTATTGAAACTACTAATCAAAATCTGAATGAAGTGATTGATTTAGTAGGAGATATGGCGTTAAACCCTGCTTTTAGTCAGGAAGAATTTGACAAATTGAAAGCAGAAAGACTGGCAGGAATGGAAGAACAACTTTCTGATCCGGGGTCAATAGCCAATAACAAAATCAATATAATCACTAATCCTTACCCTAAAAGTGATGTAAGGTATGTGATGACACAACAAGAAGAAATAGAAGCAATGAAGGCTGTCACACTTGATGATGTTAAAAAATTCTATGCAAAATATTATGGTGCCTCTGAAGCAACGGCCACAGTTGTGGGAGATTTCGATCAAGCATCGGCCAATGCCAAGCTGACGAAATATTTTGGCAACTGGAAATCACCTTCCAAATATGAAAGGATCACTGATCCATACATAGCCATCAAACCCGTTGATGAAAACATCAACACTCCTGACAAACCAAATGCGATGTTTTTTGCGTCATTGCCGCTTCAGATAAATGACAGCCACCCCGACTATGCAGCCATGGTAATTGGTAATTTTATGATAGGCGGAGGATTTCTTAATTCAAGACTTGCAACAAGGATACGTCAGAAAGAAGGACTCAGTTATGGTGTGGGGTCATGGTTCCAGGCAAGTAGTCAGGATGATTCAGGAAATTTTGGCGCCTATGCTATTTATGCTCCGGAAAATAGAGATAAGGTTCAAAA
>JACMLK010000037.1 GCA_014379665.1 Saprospiraceae bacterium
CATTTGCCTACAAGCGGCAATTTTTATTTTATACTGCGTTATATTTTTTCGCCGCCGATTATAACTTTATATACTCTAAGCCAAGCAAAGTTTTGCTTGGTTCATTCACTTTCGAGTGATTTCTATCACTCGAATGCTGACAATAAGTCAGCACCGCTCAATCATCTAAAATTAAATTTGCTCGCTTTCGCTCAAACATGAAAATTTAAACATACTCTTAACATGCTGATTTGTTGGCATTATATCTATCGAAATTGAAAATTGATGATAAATTAATCAGCTTTATTACCGTGACATTTTATTACATCAAGTCCTTACATAATGGTTTATCCTGTCTTTCATTATTTTCAAAAACAAATATTAGTGGTATTAAAAAGATAAGAATATATTTGACATTGAAATCATAAAAGCAAATGAGTTTTAACATAAAAGAACAGGACAAAAAATATGATGTCTGTATCGTAGGTTCAGGTGCGGGAGGAGGTATGGCTGCCAAAATTCTGTCTGAAGCGGGTCTTTCAGTAGCCATTTTAGAAGCAGGTGGTGACTTTGATCCTGCCAAAGAAGAATACAGAACACAACTTCGCTGGCCATGGGAATCGCCCAGAAGAGGGGCCAATACCCAAAGGGCATTTGGAGATTTTGATGCTGCCTGGGGTGGTTGGGATATTGAAGGAGAGCCATATACCAGAAAGGATGGAACAAAATTTGATTGGTTCAGGTCGCGTATGCTCGGAGGGCGAACTAATCACTGGGGTAGGATATCGCTTCGTTTTGGTCCAAAAGATTTCAAAAGAAAAGATCAGGATGGCCTGGGGGATAACTGGCCTATAAGTTATGAAGACGTCAAACCTTATTATGATAAAGTAGATAAACTCCTAGGGGTATTTGGCACAAACGAAGGTCTACATAATGATCCGGATGGGTATTTTCTGCCTCCTCCAAAACCAAGATTGCATGAACTTTTTGTGAAGAAAGGAGCCGCTTTGGCGAGTGTCCCTGTTATACCATCCAGATTATCCATACTGACCAGAAAAATAAATAATGAGCGGGGTGTATGTTTTTTCTGTGCTCAATGTAGCAGAGCATGTCAGATACATGCAGATTTTTCATCAGGGACCTGTCTTATAAAACCTGCTATGCAAAAGGGTAAGGTTGAACTTTACACACATGCCATGGTAAGAGAAGTATTGACCAATGAGGATGGATTGGCAACAGGAGTATTGTACATTGATAAAAAAGATTTGAATGAATACAGGATCGGCGCTAAAGTCGTCGTTCTTGCTGCTTCGGCGTGTGAAACAGCAAGAATAATGTTGAATTCAAAATCAAAGGCTCATCCAAACGGACTTTCAAATAGTTCGGGGGTTGTGGGCAGATACCTGCATGATTCCACGGGAACGGACAGAATGGCTTTTATGCCCGAGCTTGTAGACAGACCAAGATACAATGAAGATGGAGTAGGCGGATTGCATGTCTATAGTCCATGGTGGCTGGACAACAAAAAACTGGATTTCCCCAGGGGATATCACATAGAATACTGGGGCGGTATGGGTATGCCTTCTTATGGTTTCGGATTCGGGATGGACACCATGAGAAAATATCTGACGGACGAATTTGGCAAACCTTCAGCAAATGGTGGTTACGGCATAAGTCTTAAAAAAGACATCAGGAGAATCTATGGTTCGATGGTGGGCATGTCGGGAAGAGGTGAAAGTGTACCACAATATGACAATTATTGTGAAATAGACCCCGAGACAGTGGACAAATACGGAATTCCTGTCCTTAGGTTTCATTATAAGTGGACAGAACATGAAGTGAAACAGGCCAAACATATGCATGATACTTTTGAAGAGATTTTAACGGGAATGGGAGGTGTCATACTGGGTCAGAAGCCGACTGCTGAAAACCAGCACGGACTTGCTACTCCCGGTCGTATCATACATGAAGTAGGCACCTCCAGGATGGGTGACGATCCTAAAACTTCAGCACTCAATAAATATTCCCAGGCACACGATTGTAAAAATCTGTTTGCAGTGGATGCCGGTTCGTTTGTTTCTCAGGCTGATAAAAACCCTACATGGACCATCCTTGCATTATCCTGGAGAACATCTGAGTACATCATTGATCAACTAAAAAAACAAAACATCTGATCATGGACAGAAGAGAAAATCTTAAAGTATTAATCACCGGTACTGTCGCTACAGGATTTTTACTTTCCACCGGATGTAGTCCTGAAGATAGTAAAAAAGCAGCAGACATCATAAGTGCCGGTTCTTATGGCAGAACACCTGAAGAGATTATTGTAAATAACAGACTACATGCAGATACATTTTTTACTGAAAAAGAAAAAAGCATGGTGTCGGTCATATCCGATATCATCATTCCTAAAGACGACCTATCGGGTAGTGCATCCGAAAGTGGTGTGCCTGATTTTATAGAGTTTATGATGAAAGATAACCCTAAGTTTCAGTTACCCATGAGGGGTGGATTGATGTGGTTGGAAAATTTGAGTCAGTCCACGTTTGACCGATCCTTTTTGGATATCACACCGGATGAAAAAATAACGCTCATAGATAAGATTGCTTATCCTGACACCACTGAAGATGACATGATGTTTGGTGTTAAATTTTTCAATTTGATGAGAAATCTTACCTGCACAGGTTTTTTTACTTCTAAAATGGGTATAGAAGATATAGGTTATGTTGGTAACCGGCCGAATCAATGGGACGG
>JACMLK010000038.1 GCA_014379665.1 Saprospiraceae bacterium
AATTGACCATTTTCTATATCCTTTACAGTTTGTTGATAGGCCATTTCCATTTCAGCTAATCTTAATCCCTCGTAGTCTTCTGCTTTCAGGACAACATACTTGACCCGGCCCCGAACAGAGATGCTTAACCTGTCATCTTTGTTTAAACCGTCTTCGATGGCTTTGACACCCCGGGTCTTAATTTCATTTGCTGTAATCATACGAACAAAAGTACGATTAAAAGTACTATACATGGTACTTATACTTATAAATCCCCGTAAAAGTGGATTTTATGGCAAGAGTGAATCGTAAGAGAATTACACAGTTCGGGGTCGGAGACACTCTAACGTCATTGAGCTTTTTTGTTAGACCATGGATAAGATCTTTCAAATTGATTTGAGATTTAGGCAATAGGTCCTCTTTAGGGGATTTAGGGGCAAAAATGAGTTTATCTTTGAAGCACGAGATGCGCAGCTTTTACTCTCTATCGCTTTTGTTACTATTTATCGTCAATACGATAGGAGGGATTTGCATTTTGCGTTTTCATCACCACCATATCAAAGAATATATTGAATCCATACTCCGTAATGGTAATCTTCAGATTCATTTGACTGAAATAGTAATTTCCGATAATGAATCTGATCAGCTTATTTGGTTAAAGGAAAACTTTGAATTCCGATACAAAGGAAAAATGTATGATGTCATTTGCACCGAACACAAAAAAGATACCACCATTTATTTTTGCTTAAATGATAAAACAGAAGAGGGCCTGATACGTGAATTTGCAATTAATGGCAATCATCCTTTTCCCGGCCAGCACCCGGACTCCGCTATCGTTCTTCAGTTTTTTAAGATCATTTATGAAATTATCCTGATTCCTTCACTCACATCAGATTTAGTAATGACGGAAACTCCCAAAATTAATTTTGGTCAGCTACATACCTATCACCCCATATATCTTACTCTCTCTGGCGAACCACCTGATTTCGCTTAATCATTTTTCTATAGACTGATTTATAAACCGGACAAGCACATATGCTTTATTCCGGCCAATCTATTTTTTCAATTTCAACTAATGCGATATATATTATGAAACAGATTTATCTGCTCACAGCAGCATACCTGTTGTGTAATTTACTATATAGCCAATCCGCGCCACAGGAACCCCTAGATATATCCTTGTCTCGTGGAGCGGTCATTGATACAACAGATGATGACTACATGATGGAAGAAGGCGCACAGGGCCTCAATGAAATTGTAGTTTCTGCCAATCGCTTTGAACAACAGCGAAAAGATGTTCCACAACAAACTGAAATTATCACAGCCGCATCCATGGCATTTGACAATCAGCAAACATCCGGCGATGTCATGCAGAATACAGGAAATATCCTTGTTCAAAAAAGTCAGTTAGGTGGTGGCAGTCCGGTCATACGCGGTTTCGAAACTAATAAGGTATTATTGGTAGTGGATGGTGTACGGATGAACAATGCTATTTATCGTGCAGGTCATCTGCAAAACATCGTGACACTGGATAATGCCGTGATGGAACGTATTGAAATCCTTTATGGCCCTGGATCCGTGATGTATGGAAGCGATGCCCTGGGGGGTGTAATGCATTTTTTCACCAAGAACCCTAAATTTTCAACGGATGGCACTACAGCCATTCATGGTAGTGCTTTTGCACGCTATAGTACTGCGGATGCCGAGAAAACCGGACATGTTGATTTAAGTATTGGCGGAGGGAAACTTGCCTCGTTGACTAGCTTCACTTATTCTGATTTCGATGACCTCGTGCAGGGATCGCAACGAAAGGATAAATATCCTGACTTTGGCAAACGCACTTTCTTTGTTGAGCGCCAGGGTGATATTGACGTAGCAGTTGCAAATGATGATGTGGATAAGCAAATTGGCTCGGGATATTCCCAGTATGATATTTTCCAGAAGTTTGTTTACCGGGCAAGTGATGCCATAAGTCATACGCTCAACTTACAATTTTCTACTTCATCCGATGTCCCTCGTTATGATCGTCTGACACAAGGCACCTTCCAAAGCCCTACATATGCAGAATGGTATTATGGACCACAGAAAAGATTGATGGCTGCATATCGCCTGGGTATGAATAGGGGTACCGGATTGTTAGGCAATGGTGGTGTAACACTTGCATATCAAAGCATTGAAGAAAGTCGTCATGATCGAAGGTTCAATAGTGTCAATCTTAACCACCGTATAGAGAAGCTCGACATCAAATCG
>JACMLK010000299.1 GCA_014379665.1 Saprospiraceae bacterium
CTGACTCACCATTTCTACCATGGTAAAATTGCGTATATCTCCGGTTATTTTTTCATGTTTGCCCGGGGCAATAGCTACCGGATCGTCTATCAGTAATTTTAAAGCAGGATATAAAATGTGTTTGACGAGGCTTGTTTTGCCCGAACCGGACACACCCGTTACCACCGTCATGGCCTGAAGCGGTATGGTCACATCAATATTTTTAAGGTTGTGCTGTCTTGCTCCGGTAAGTTTTATTCTGTGCTGCACCTTCCTTTTTTGCTCCGGAATGGATATTTTTTTTATTCCACATATATAGTCTGAAGTCAGGCTTCCAGGGACCCCTTTGATAAACTCCTTATAGGCGCCTGCATATATGAGATGACCGCCATGAATACCAGCTTCGGGGCCGATGTCTATGATAAAATCAGCATTGCGTATCACCGCTTCTTCGTGTTCTATCACCACCACGGTATTACCCAAATCTCTCAGGCGCTTCAATACCTTAACCAACTTCTCTGTATCCTTAGGGTGCAACCCAACACTTGGTTCATCGAGGATATACAGAGAATTTGTGAGATTACTACCCAGGGTTCGGGTCAGATTGATTCTTTGGGTTTCACCACCGCTGAGAGTAGCCGCCAGACGATCAAGAGATAAATAACCAAGGCCTATTTCAATCATCGTTCCTAAGCGATTTTTTATTTCCAGTAGAATCCGGTCTGCGATTTTCCTGTCGTGGTCTGACAACTGAAGCGCTTCAATAAAAAGCAATAATTCATCAATAGGGATATTTATAAGTCTGGTAATGTCTGTCCCTGCTACTTTGACATAGGTGGCTTCTTTTCGCAGACGACCACCATTGCAAAGATTACATCTGGTCTTACCACGATATCTCGAGAGCATTACCCTGTTTTGTATTTTATATGCTCCTTCTACCAACTCCTGAAAAAAAGCATCTATACCATCAAAATATTGATTGCCTGACCAGAGAAGTTCTTTTTGGGCATCATTGAGATCTTTGACCGGTTTGTGGATAGGAAAGTCAAATTGGCCTGCATTTTTTACCAACTCTGCCAACCACATTTTACCTTTTTCCCCTCTCCAGCAAGCCACGGCCTCCTGAAATACAGACAATGTTTCATCCGGAATGACTTTGTCCGGATCAATACCAAGCATTTTACCGTACCCTTCGCATTTTGGACAAGCGCCATAAGGATTATTGTAATTAAATAATTGGTGGGTAGGCTCCAGGAATGCAATGCCATCCAGCTCAAATCTATTGTTATAATACTTCTCTTCACCATCTGAGTGCGAGATGATACATTCGCCTTCTGATTCTGAAAATGCAACCAACACCGAGTCCGCCACTCTTTTTTTATTGTCTTCGTCTTCGTTGACTACAAAACGGTCGATCAGAATTTTTATATCAGAAAGTGTGGTGAGTACAGAATCTGTCTTCCTGATCTGTTCGTTTTCCAACAGCTCTTCTATAGTACTTACCTTACCGGCATATATGACACGGCTATATCCTTTTTGCATCAATAAATCCAGTTCCTGACCTACGGTACGATCGTGTCTCCTCTGTAGCGGAATAAGGAGGAGTACTTTGGTTTCTGACGGTAGAGAAAAGATGAAATTGACCACGTCGCTTACTTCGTGTTTTTTTACCTGATCACCTGATACCGGAGAGATGGTCTTCCCGATGCGGGCATAAAGCAGGCGCATATAGTCATACACTTCCGTAAGCGAGCCCACGGTGGAGCGGGCATTAGAAGAGCTTACTTTTTGTTCGATGGCGATGGCAGGACATATTCCTTTGATGTAGTCCACTTCCGGTTTTTTCATTCTATCGAGAAACTGTCTGGCATAGGATGACAGACTTTCCACATATCGTCGTTGTCCTTCTGCGTATAAGGTGTCTATGATCAATGATGATTTGCCGGAACCGGAGACGCCGGTGACCACTACCAATTTATTCTTAGGAATAAAAAGTTCTATATCTTTCAGATTATTGGATCTGGCCCCTTTGATGTGGATGAATTTTCTAAGCTCAGCTCTGTTTTCAGCTTCCGTAGGATGTACTACAGGAGATTTCATCACGTTTTCCATGGATGATTTTAATAAATATTATAAGAATAGTTAGTTTTAAATGTTTGACAATCAACCATTTACGGTAAAATCGACATTTTCATAAGAAATTAACCTGACAAGGTATTATACATTACCCAAATATAATAGCAGACACAGCGGAAAGTTTTGAAAAGCGGGATAAATAAATATTGACTTAGTGCTATTTCCAGATATCTTAATTCAAAACACTAGCCATAGTTATGACGCTGCTCATTCGCGAGTGACATTTCTGCCTGAAAGCCACCTCGGGTCATTCTTTGAGCTGCAGTTAAAAGCGAATAGGAGTGATAATTGACTCGATCTGGAAATAAACAACTGCCTTTATAATGTAACTTATTATCCTGACAGTGCAGTATGGTGATCCTATAATGGTGTTTTCTAGGATTTGGGATTATTATATCATTTATACATGTTTCATACATCATCCATACATCATCCATACTTTATCCATACTTTATCTATACATAATTTTTACATTATTCATACTTTATCCATACACTTTTAAGCAAACATTGTAAATCCATGTATTGTTAGGAAGCTAGTTGAGGAATGGGAGGACCTGCCCGCCTTCTACGTAATGGTCAGGCGGGTTCGTTAGATTGTTAGATTGTAAGATTTGTTGTTTGAATTGCTAAATGGTTTGACTGCCCGCCTGCTATTTAGTGGTCAGGTGGGTTAAATGAACCTTGTTCAGATTAACCCCTGATAAATTCTCTCCGCTACTATCTTGTCTTCCAGATATCCGGCAATTCCATGTTTGTTGTCGGTAAAGTTAAGCACTTTGTCATAATTCTCAATGGCGGGTCTGATATTAAAATGTATCTTATCCAAAGGCTTTAATGCGACGAAATCCCGCTCATCAAAAGCATTATACCATCCGTTTTTTATGCATTCTGGCATTCGTTTAGATGCACCCAGATATTTTTCAATTGATTTTAAGCCTAGTGGAGACCCAACGGTTATATACTTTTTCACATTATAATCAGGATTCTTGTTAAGCACGATATAGCTGACTATAGAGCCCATGGAGTGTCCCACTACAAGACATGATCAAAACAACTTTATTTAATCGATGATAATATTTGGGTTGTGATGGATGGCAAAAAAGTGGAAAGCAAATTGACTTTAGATAATTTATCAGTAAGGAAAAGAAAAACGAATGATCTGATCTTTACCATTGAAGGTGTACAAAAAGGTAGTCACACATTTACGGTTGAGCACCCGAACAATGTCACCAAATGCGAAACGGTTACGTTTAATATTACTAAACCGGAAGAGTTCAGGTATGAATGTAATTATAATGTTATTAAATAGCCTTTTATCAATATCAGATAGAAATTAATTTTAATCATAATCAATCCTTACCAGATTGATTTTCCAGCTTTTTTCACTCGGGACAATGATACTTTTGGGGCCTATCTGTATGGCGTCCCGAAATCTGAGTTTTAAATTCTGATATTCTGTACTCAGGACACTTTTTCGCTCTGTATTTCCAATGCCATCAATGACGTATTCGCTTACTGTATTGTTATTTTTTATTTCATCATTATAGAGAAGTCTCAATCTTGAAGGTGTTTTAAAGAGAAAATAAGAAGAAAAGATTCCATCATCATCCTGAGAAAACTGTTTTTTAAACAACACTTTTTTCCAGTGTTCTTTGCCCTCGGCAAATGTAGCCAACAGGATGACATCTTCATGGTAATAATCAATAAAACCCCTTGGAGGAAAATAGTCGCCAAATTGATTGGTAACATTCATTTGTGATCTTCTGGTAAATTCTTTGACAAGTTCAGCAATGACGATCACACCACCATCGTTTCTTACTACCAGATCCCGGATTCTGAGATTAGAGAGCTCTTTAATTTTTCCGGGTTTTTTACCTGATACATCAGCCATAAATTCCATAGAAAATTTATTGACCAATATCTCGGCATCTTCAGGTATCTGATCAGCAGATAATGAAAATCCAAAATACCCATTGGCATTATCATAATCCCCGGAAGTAGTTAATCCCGCCATGACTAATTTTTGATTTCTTTCATCATAATCAATAATCAGGTCTCCAATTTCATCAGTCTCCGGGGTGAAGCGGTGCACAGAAATCTGATTGGCATCTATAATCCTGACCAGCGTGTAACTCTCATTTTCTTTCTTATTCCAAAAAGATGACTTTCTTCCTAAAATAAAGATATCCCCGTTGTTGGATAGAATAAGTTTTTCAAAATCCGATTTAAAATTGAAATCTTTTATGGTCACAGAAAAGCCATAAATAATTTCTAGCTTAATATTGTCAATCAGCAGAAGATTCAGGTTTTTATCCTCAGGCGTAAAAATCAGTACTTTGGATTTATCATCTGAAAAGGCAAATCTTGGATTGCCATCAGGAGATTTTTTTTCTTTTACCGTCAGGGTAGCCGAATCAATCAAACTTACATATTTATCATATTGATTAACCCTCACGAAAGTATAGCCATCATCCCGGTAAGAGTAATAAAAGTTAAAACTTGTATCTTTGGAAAGAACACCAATAGGATTTATATTTTTTTTTTCAAATTCACCTTGTCTTGATGTTTTATATCTCAGTTGCTGGTCATAGATTTCAAAATTTTGTTCAAAACCTTTGTCATGATAAAATATTATATGGTCATCAATATTGGGCAGGATATCATAGGCATAGTTATTTCTTATATTTATTTCGTTTGAAACAGTTACTTTTTGCCCAATGACCACAGCAGACCAAATGCCAGTTAATATAAAAAAGAAGAAAATCAAATAATATTTCATATCGGAGATCATAAAATCAGTAACAAATATACAGGTTAAATACATTGACCGCTTTAAATAAGTAGGTATAAATTAATCCCATCGGGATATCTTAGACTTTTATCCTGCATGTCTTGGAAAAATAACCATTGAATTGTCTAATTTTACCCTGTAATAAGATGCTAAATGAGTTCAAATCAATTAATAGAGTGCGTACCTAATTTCAGTGAAGGTCGCGACATGAATATTATCAAACAAATCACTGATGAGATAGAAAATGTGGAAGGAGTCCGGCTTCTTGACGTAGATCCGGGAAAGGCCACAAATCGAACCGTGGTGACTTTTGTTGGCAATCCATCGTCAGTAACTGAAGCTGCTTTTAGGGCAATACGTAAGGCTGCAGAACTCATCGACATGTCCCGTCATAAGGGCGAACATCCTCGTATGGGAGCCACAGATGTCTGTCCGCTTATACCAATCTCGGGTATCAGTATGGAAGAGACTGCTGCTTATGCACATCAACTAGGTAAAAGAGTAGGTGCCGAACTCAATATTCCGGTGTTTATGTATGAATCAGCCGCCACCAAACCTGAAAGACAAAATCTGGCAACGATTCGTGCAGGCGAGTACGAAGGAATGGCAGCAAAACTCAAAGACCCGAAATGGCAACCGGATTATGGTACGAATACATTTAACGAAAAAGCAGGAGCAACTGTTATTGGAGCAAGGGATTTTCTGGTGGCTTATAATGTCAATCTCAATACTACATCCGTGAGGAGAGCCAATGCCGTAGCATTCGATATCAGAGAAAATGGTCGGATAGAAACGGATGCCAATGGCAAAAACATGACAGATGCCAACGGAGAACCTCTCAGAATCCCCGGAGCCTGTAAGTCAGTGAAAGCAATCGGATGGTATATTCCGGAGTATGGTATCGCTCAGATATCCATGAATCTAACCAATATCAATGAAACACCACTTCACATTGCTTTTGATGAGTGTTGCAAAAGTGCACAGTCCCGGGGTCTGAGAGTGACAGGTTCGGAACTGGTAGGTCTTGTGCCTAAGTCAGTACTCCTTGAAGCAGGAAAACACTTTCTGAAAAAACAAAGGAGATCATCAGGCATTTCAGAAAAAGAATTGATACACATTGCGGTCAGAACTCTCGGTCTGGACGAATTATCCCCTTTTGACCCTTCCAAAAAAATCATTGAATATCTGCTGGAAGATTCATCTTCAAATCCATTGGTTCAAAAAACGCTCATCGATTTTGCAAATGAAACAGCATCTGAAAGTCCTGCTCCCGGAGGAGGTAGTATATCAGCTTATGTCGGAGCACTTGGAGTGTCTCTTGGTACGATGGTAGCCAATCTCAGTTCTCACAAAGCAGGTTGGGATGACCGAATAGACTATTTCTCCAACAAAGCAACAGAAGGCCAGCAGTTGAAAGACGCCTTAATCGATCTCGTAGATGCAGACACCCATGCTTTCAATAAGATCCTGGATGCCCTCCGAATGCCCAAGTCGACGGATGATGAAAAAGCGACCAGAAAGGCAGCTATGCATGCAGCCACCATCGGAGCCATAGAAGTTCCACTAAAAGTAATGAAACTGAGTCTGGCATCTATGGAGATGCTCAAAGAAATGTCGGAAAATGGCAACCCGAACTCTGTATCAGACGCCGGAGTAGGAGCGCTTTGTGCACGTACAGCAGTTGAGGGAGCAGCGCTCAATGTGAGGATCAATTGCAACGGCTTTGACGATAAGCAGTTTGTAGCAAGTGCTTTAGCTCAGGCGGATGACATGCTTATTAAGGCTAAGGTGTCGGAAAGAGAGATCATTGAGATAGTGGAAAAATTGATAGTGTAGCTTTTTGTATTTTTAAATTATCAGAAACTATATTACGAAATGTAACAGAAAATTATAAATGGATAAACTGATAAAGCCATAAAATCCACCGGGAATATGGCAAATGGAACATAATTTATTGATCTGCATACTTTATTGGTTTATATTTGTATGTTCAATGACCATTTTAAAATGGAAGCTAATCAGATTTTACCCAATTATACCTTTAATGACTATCTTCTTTGGGAAGGAAGGTGGGAAATCATTCATGGGATTCCGTATGCTATGAGCCCGATGCCAAGTCCCGGGCATCAACGAATTGCTAATAATATAGGAATAATATTAAAAATGGCAATGAATCCGGATAAATGCCGATGTCAAGTGTATCAGCCCATAGACCTAAAAATATCCGAACATACGGTGGTCAATCCTGACTTATTGATAGTATGCAAACCTATCATGAAACAATTTCTGGACTTTCCTCCCGCATTGGTAGTAGAGATAATTTCTCCTTCGTCTGAGATGAAAGACAGAAATACTAAATACAAGTTATATGAAACATTTGGCATTCCTTACTACGTTATGGTCAATCCTGAGACAAAAACGGTGGAAATTTACAGACTGAATGCAGCGAAAAAATATGAACCTATAACGGAAATAGATTCACCCTTGGTTTTGGATCCGGATTGTTCTATTGTTCCTAAGTGGGATGATGCATTTACTGAATGAATCTGATTGTCTATGACGGTCCGGATTAGGCTCGAGGTTGATCAGGACTTCTTTCTAATTCAAATATATACGATCATCAGAGATTGAAGTAAAATACTTACTTTTGCACTCGCATTTTTAAATTAACTCTGTTTAAAATAAACCCGGAGAATTATTATTAATTTCCGGCAGTAAACTTTTATACAAACCATATACCCATATGAATACATCATTTTTAAAAAAACTTGACCTCCATAAAAAAAATGAAGGAACCTGGACAGGACTTAAATCATATAAGTCGGACACCTATTTGGAATCATATTCGCCGGTTGACGGAGAATTGATAGGAAGTGTGTCTGTGACTTCCAAAAAGGATTATGAAAAAGTAATCAGGACTGCTCAAAAAGCCTTCACAGAATGGCGTGAGATTCCTGCTCCAAAACGTGGAGAGATCGTGCGTCAATATGGAAATGAACTCCGTAAATATAAAGTTCCACTGGGACAACTGGTGTCATATGAAATGGGAAAATCACTCCAGGAAGGACTCGGTGAAGTCCAGGAGATGATAGATATCTGTGACTTTGCCGTTGGGTTATCACGTCAATTGTATGGCCTGACTATGCATTCAGAACGCCCGCATCACAGGATGTATGAACAATGGCATCCATTAGGTATCGTAGGTATTATTTCGGCTTTCAATTTTCCTGTGGCCGTATGGTCCTGGAATGCTATGATAGCTTTGGTGTGCGGTGATGTAAGTGTATGGAAGGCTAGCGAAAAAACACCACTTTGTGCTGTAGCATGTCAGAACATTCTTCATAAAGTACTTAAAACCAATAAAGTTCCCGAAGGTGTCAGTTGTATCATCACAGGTGATTACAAAGTGGGAGAATGGCTGACACCCGACCATAGAGTACCATTGATATCAGCAACAGGCAGCACACGTATGGGTAAAATAGTCGGAGCGACAGTTGCAGGGAGATTGGGCAGAAGTTTACTTGAATTGGGAGGGAATAATGCAATCATTGTAACTAAAGCCGCAGACATTAATCTTGTACTGACGGGTGCATTATTCGGAGCAGTCGGAACCTGCGGTCAGCGATGTACCTCGACCAGAAGACTCATAGTCCATGAAGATATTTACGAAGAATTAAAAACAAAACTGACCAAAGCGTATACTCAGCTAAGCATAGGGAATCCCTTGGACAGTAAAAATCATGTTGGACCATTGATAGATAAACAGGCAGTAGATAACTACCTGCATGCACTCAGGTCGGCTGATGAGCAGGGGGCAAAAATCCTTGTAGAAGGCGGCGTACTCAAAGGAAAACATTATGAAAGTGATTGTTACGTCAAGCCATGTATCATTGAAGCTGAGAACAGTATGCCCATCGTACAACATGAAACCTTTGCACCAATATTATATCTGATCAAATACAAAGGAAGTGTGGAAAACGCCATCGCCCTGCAAAATGATGTGCCGCAAGGATTATCTTCTGCCATTATGACCACTAATCTGAGAGAAGCAGAAAGATTTCTTTCCAACGCAGGATCTGATTGTGGCATAGCCAATGTCAATATAGGAACGAGCGGAGCTGAGATAGGAGGAGCCTTCGGTGGTGAAAAAGAAACCGGTGGTGGACGGGAATCCGGTTCTGACAGTTGGAAGGCTTATATGAGAAGGCAAACCAACACCATCAATTACAGCACAACGTTGCCATTGGCACAGGGGATAAAGTTTGATTTGTAAGAAAGTTTAATGATGGTTGACATTATAGATCAACAAAGTGGTTGACATCATTTCCGAAATTTTTTATTACCTTAAAATGCATATCAAATCAAAACTTTCTTCATCAACCGTTACCATTTTCACAGCTATGTCTGCATTGGCGACGAAACATGGGGCACTCAACCTTGGTCAGGGCTTCCCTGATTACGATCCCCCGACAGAACTGCTGGGATTAGTAAAAAAGTACATCGGAGCACATAAACATCAGTATGCACCGATGGCCGGTGTTTTGGAGTTGAGAGAAGCCATATCTAAAAAGATGAGTGAAAGTTATGGACAGTATGTACATCCCGAAACAGACATTACTATCACAGCTGGAGCTACTCAAGCCATATTTACAACAATTACAGCACTGGTACATCCCGGAGATGAAGTAATCATCTTTGAACCGGCGTATGATAGTTACAGACCGGCAATAGAAATAGCCGGCGGGAAAGTTGTTGTGTATGCAATGGAGCCACCCGATTTTAAGATAAATTGGCATTTGCTCAGTGCCATGATCAATTCAAAAACCAGAATGATCATCATCAATACGCCCCACAATCCTACTGGTACAATTTTGAGTGAAGATGATATGAAAGAACTGTCTCAAATAGTCAGGGATACTGATATCATCATCCTGAGCGACGAAGTGTATGAACATCTTGTATTTGATGGTTTGTCACATGAGAGTGTACTAAAGTATCCTGAATTGTATCAACGGAGCATTGCCGTTTTTTCTTTTGGCAAGACCTATCATTGCACCGGATGGAAGATAGGATATTGTATCGCTCCTGAATATATCATGAAAGAAATCCGGAGAATACACCAATGGAATGTATTTTGTGTCAATTCCTTTTTACAAAATGCGTTGGCAGAATATCTCGATACACCGGAACATTACCTGATGCTGAAAGATTTTTATCAACAAAAAAGAGATTATTTTCTAGAGAAACTGGTTAACTCCCGATTTCAACCTCTAAAATCAAGCGGCACCTATTTTCAACTTTGTGAATACAGCAATATTAGTAGTCAGGATGATGTAGAATTTTCCCGTGAACTGATTTCAAAATACGGAGTAGCTGGTATTCCCGTTTCTGCTTTTTATACCGACAAAAGACAGGACAGACTGATTAGATTTTGTTTTGCAAAAACAGAGTCTTTGTTGACAAATGCTTCAGAATTACTCTGCAAAAGATAAAACAAAACAAAACATATTCTAAACTGAATTTTCATGGCCAGCCACCACTCCTCTCACAATAAGAAATTGAGCTGCCACGTAGGAGCTTATAACTAAAACATGCTGTAAAGGAAAAGGGCTACCAAATTTTGAAATTGCCAATATAGTATCAGAGATCATAAATAGTAAGACCCCTGTAACCACGGCACGGTAACCGGGAAATGTATTTCTACGGTTTAAAGCGGAAATGACCATGACAGATATGGCAATGGAATAAACTAACACAGGGATCCTTAAATCACCCAATCCATTCCATATATAAACTAAGAATATACCAGTGATTAAAAATATACAAAGTGCCGTTTTTATCAGTTTTTTTGTGTTTCCAGACCGGTCATTGACAAAAACGAAAGTGTATAATATCTGCATGACAAGGAAACAAAATAGTCCTATCCGGAAAAAAATATCATCTTTGAATAATAAGAATACGTCCCCAAATAAGGCAAAGATCATAGCCAGGATCAAAGCATGTGACTGTCTTTTTTCTACACCAATATAAAAACCAATCAGACTTGCCATGATCATTGGTTTTGCAACCACGATATAGTCTGTAATATAATACAGACATAATATATTAAAAAAGAAAACGATCCCATAAAAAATGGAAAATCCCATGTATTTTGTAAGATTGATCATGTGAACCTGATTATAAGTGGTTATATCTTTTGTTCTTGCAGAAAAGTTCAAAAGTAGCATTTTTCCGTGTACACAAGCCAATAAAATAAAGGGGTTTGGAAAATAACATTTCCAAACCCCTTTATTTTGAATCAGACTGCCAGTGAGTTATACGGCAAAACTTTCTCCACAACCACATGTACGTGAAGCATTAGGATTGTTGAAGTAAAATCCCTTTCCGTTTAATCCTCCGGAAAACTCAAGAGTGGTATTACACAAATATAAAAAGCTTTTGAGATCTGTTACAATTCTGACTCCATTGTCATCAAATATCTGATCATTTGTTTTGTTCTCATTGTCGAAATCCATATGATAACTTAAACCGGAACAACCGCCACTCGTGACACTTACCCGTACAAAATAATCTTCCGTGAGGTTCTTTGTGAGGATTACTTCATGTATTTTTTCTTTCGCACTATCTGCAACAAATAACATATCTAATATTCAATTATAAATATTCAATTACCAAAACGTATTACGCATTCACTGCTTCAGATGGTGCAGGCACCGAATTTTTACTTTTATAATCTGCAATGGCGCTTTTTATAGCATCTTCAGCAAGCACTGAACAGTGAATCTTAACAGGTGGTAAGGATAGTTCCTCTACTATAGCCATATTGTCAATGGCTAAAGCATCATCAATAGATTTGCCTTTAAGCCATTCTGTGGCAAGAGATGACGAAGCTATAGCTGATCCGCAACCAAAAGTTTTAAATTTGGCGTCTATGATCATATTGGTAGCTTCATCTACTTCTATCTGTAATCTCATCACATCACCACATTCCGGGGCACCAACTAATCCTGTGCCTACATTTTTTTTACTTTTGTCAAGTGTACCTACATTTTTAGGATTCTTAAAATGATCGAGTACTTTTTCTGAATATGCCATGTTAAATTAATTTAGTGTTTAGAATTTAGATTTTAAAATATCAGAAACCATCTCTAGTGTTCAGACCATTGAACTGACTCAAGATCTACTCCTTCTTTATACATTTCCCAGATAGGACTCAGGTCGCGCATATGATTTACTCCTGCTGTGACTGCTTTGATAGCATACTCGATATCTTCATTTGTGGTAAATCTTCCAAGACTGAATCGTATAGATGAGTGCGCAAGGTCGTCACCAAGTCCCAACGCTACAAGCACATATGATGGCTCCAGTGAAGCAGAAGTACAGGCGGATCCTGAAGATACGGCTATATTTTGATTAAAAGTCATCATCAGACCTTCACCTTCTACATGTTTGAATGAAATATTAGTAACGTGTGGCATTCGGTGGTCCACATTTCCATTGATATATACCTCTTCAAGATTTTCAAAAAACGCTTTTTCGAGTCTGTCTCTAAGGACAGAAAGTCTAGACGCATCTTTATGCATTTCTTCCCTGGCTATAGCAGCGGCTTTTCCGAAACCCACGATACCCGGCACATTGAGGGTACCTGACCTCATGCCCCTTTCATGACCACCACCGTCCATCTGCGCTGTCACCTTTACTCTTGGATTTTTTCTACTGACAAAAAGTGCGCCGACACCTTTGGGTCCATACATTTTATGTGATGTAAAAGCCATAAGATGAACACCGACTTCCCTCGGGTGAGTGACAATTTTACCAACTGCCTGGGTAGCGTCACTCATAAAAAGTACGCTGTGCTTTTTGCAAATTTCACCTATCTCTTTCATTGGTTGTATTACCCCTGTTTCATTGTTGGCCCACATGATGGATATCAAAATGGTTTTATCCGTAATGGCAGCTTCAAGTTCAGCCAAATCCACCAACCCATCATACTTAACATCAAGATAGGTCACCTGACCTCCCATTTTCTCAACTTTTTTACAGGAATCCAAAACTGCTTTATGTTCTGTTTTGGTGGTTATAATGTGATTTCCTTTGCCGGAGTACATTTCAAATATTCCTTTAATAGCAAGATTGTCTGACTCAGTTGCACCGGAAGTAAAAATGATTTCCTTGGATTCGACATCCAAAAGTTCAGCTATCTGATCTCTGGCGTAATCTACAGCTTCTTCCGCTTTCCAACCGAAAGGGTGGTTTCTGCTCGCTGAATTTCCGGGTATATCATAGAAGTATGGCAGCATAGTTTCCACTACTCTGGGATCAGTAGGGGTAGTGGCGTTATTATCCAGATATACTAATAGGGCATCGTTCATTATTCCTTAATTATAATTAATCTAAATACAAAGGTAATGCTATTTTGTTCAATAAACAGTTGGTTAATTGTTAAACTTTTATTTATTTCATTAATTGAGACTATAATGAGGCACAACTTATTTTATTCAGCTCATATACATTAAAAGATAGCATGTGTTTGGTGCTGAACAGTAATATTTTATCATCATTCCTGATTTATTAATTTTAATTTTAATTCCGTAATTCCGCTAAGTAATAAAAATCATTTACCGTTGAGTATTAGAAAACTTAGAAGCTTAAACTAATGATTATCGAAGTTTTTGTCTGAATGTTTCAATATTTTAATGACTTTGACCTCTTCTATTTTGGTATCAGATTTGGATAATATGATGAATTTGTAATTGTCAAGTGTAATTTCTTCTCCTTCTTCAGGAATGTTTCCTTGCGTCATAACAATATAACCTGAAAGAGTGACATATTCCTCTTCAGGTAAATAAAGTTGTGCATATTTATTATTTAAATAACCAAGTTCCAGACGGCCGGAAAAAATAAATTCATTTTCAGAAATCACAGTTTCAGTAAAATCTTCATCATCGTGTTCATCGGCAATCTCCCCGAATATTTCTTCCAGTATGTCTTCAAGAGTAATGATACCGGCAGTGCCGCCAAATTCATCAACCACACAAGCTATATTCGTGCTGTCTTTAATAAATTTGTACATTAGGTCCTGAACATTCATTACGTCCGGTACAAAGTCAATATCCATGATATGCTTTTTGATACTGGATATGTTTTTAAATAATTGTTGATGATGAAAATATCCAACTACATTTTCTATGTCACCATCCACCACGATAAGTCTGGAGTGTTTGGATTTTATAAACATTTCTTTCACAGTACCGATATCATCACTTTTATCTATAAATACAATTTCATTTCGAGGAATGGCGCAATCTCTAACTTTCAGTTGATTCAGATTCAATGCATTTGTCAGGATTTCTTTATCAATCTCCTTTTCTTCATTGACGTTGGATTGTATATAATGTTCAAGATCAAGTTTTGTTATTATGTTAGTTTCACCTCTTTCCACTTTTCCAAAAATAATTCTGATGATCATATTTGATGTTTTTGTAAGCAACCAACTTGGAACTAACAAAAGCCATGTGAAAAATCTCAAAGGATAAGCTAATCTGAATATCAATTCATTGGCATACAACCTGAAGAGTGTTTTCGGTATAAATTCACCAATTATTAAAATGATAATGGTGAGGATAATAGTAGTGATGAAAGAAATAGCAAGTGAGTCTGCCGGCAATATCATTTCTAAACTTGAATATATCACCGGACCAAGTATAATAGTATAGACGACAAGTACAATGTTGTTTCCAACCAGCATTGTGCTGAGAAAAGACTTGGGATCATTATATAAATTAGTGAGAATCAGTCCTTTTTTGGAACCTTTATTCTTAAGTACTTCCATGCTAAGCTTATTGGCAGATAAGTAAGCAATTTCACTCCCTGAAAAGAAAGCAGATAATATTAAAGAAATCAAAACAATTATAATCGTAGAAAACATAATTTCATTTATAAGACAAATTTAATTAATTGCTTGGACAAAATCGGAAACGTTTATTTTACCCTGTACTTTCTTTTTAATTTCAAACCTGGTAAAATCCTGATTGGACACAAATCCAAAACCATAAGTAGTGTCTCCTTTTTCAGCCTGTGTAATTCTGATCAACTTTTCTGTGTAGACAATGCGTTGTTTTTCATCCCAGATCAGTTCAGGGGTTTCCAGTTTTTCATTTTTATCATTATAGAACATCACATTCCCTTTAGCGGTAATTTTTGAAGTTTGTTCTTCTCTGACGGCATTATCGGCTTTAAGCCAACTATACACTATTTTGTCCTCATTCATAAACTCAAGTAAAATTCCCTTTGGGAACACGTCTTTTGAATCATTGTAAGCAATATATCTTTCCATTACAGGAGCATGGACAATGACTCTTACGATAGCCGAATCACTATATATAATTCTAATATTTTTGCCTCTTTCAATGTTGGTTTGCAGGTCTTCTTCAAACAGCTGGTCTATTTCTTCCACTTTGTTGCTGCAAGCGCATAAAATGGTGGCCGTGATAAATACGCACAAAATATTTTTGCAATATAAATTTAA
>JACMLK010000300.1 GCA_014379665.1 Saprospiraceae bacterium
ATCTATGATTTCATGATCTCTTTCCGTTAAGAACATCTTTATGGTTTCTGCTATAAATATTTCATCTTCTACAATCAGAATTTTAAGGGATTTCATTTTATTTTTAAATTTTGGATACTTTTTTTTCTTCAAATATAATGGTAAATACCGCACCATCTTCGTTGTATTGAGTAGCTTCTGCCTGCAGTTGCCGGATCATATTTTGAATAATTGAAAATCCCATAGCTGTTTGTTTCTTATCAGGTAATAATTCATTGTATCCCGGTCCGTTATCTCTATAAGTAAGGATATATTTATTATTCGATAATTTTAGTTGTATTTTTATTCTCAACATTTTATCTTTAATTCTTGCATACTTAAGTGAATTACTGATTAATTCTGTGAGAATAATTCCTATTGGCAACACAGTTTCTATATTTAATGCTATTTCTTCAGGCTTTATATCTATTCCGAATAGTAAGTCTTCAGTTTGTAGTTCCTGGTAATTTAATACCATTTCTTTTATGTAACCATCTATATTAATTTTTTCAAAATCATTATTTTTATATAATTGTTCATGGATGAGTGCAATACTGTACACTTTATTAGAGACATCTTTGAGGAGATTTTTTTGTTCTTCATTTTTAAGTTTTATGCTTAGTATGGTGATCATGCTGATGACCAATTGAAGGTTGTTTTTTACCCGGTGATGTACTTCCGACAAAAGTACGTTCTGTTTGTTCAATGACTCCCGGAGTGCAATATTGTTTTCATGTATAATGGTGTGCTGAATAGAAATCTGTTTTGTTTTTGATCTGTTTTTATACATAAACCACAATAAAACAATTAATAATATACTCATTGTCACAAGCCCCAATCTTAAATAGTAACTGTTTTGACGAGCATTTTCGAGTTTATTTTTTTCTTTTTCTATGGCAAATTCAACAGCGTTTGATTCTACCATTAACTGATCAGTAAACCATTGCGATTTTGCTTTGTAGTCACTTTGCAACGTTTTATAAAAACTTACAGAATCGGGCATTTTAATTTTTTCAAAGTAGGATTTTTTTAATTCACATATATAACTCATTATCAAATTGTACTCTTCGTTTCTAAATGAAATTATTTGAGCATACTTCTGTAAACTATCTAAATAAACCATCATATTTTCATGTTGTTCCAGTTGTAACAATCTTCTCGCCACATTTAAATACATGTAAGATGCCCCAAGGTAATTTTTGTTTTCAGCAAATAGTTTTGCCGAAATTTTATAGTAATTTATGGAGGTTTGAATATCCTTTTCTAAACTCGCCATTAGGAGATATCCATCATATTGAGATCTGAGTACTCCGGCTTTTCCCCCTAAGTCCACTGCCATTTTAGCGTACACTCTTGCTGTATCTTTATTTTCAAAAATTCGGTGATATGAAGAATATCGCACCGCATAAACGGATTCTTCAGCGTTTAGTTTATGTGTTTTTATTATTTCAAGTGCCAGATTGAGATGTCTCAGACAATCTTTAGGTCTTTCGATCCGTTCATGACTTCTTGCGATGGCCAAATGGGCTTGTGCGACTACTTTCCATTTTTGCTTTTTCTCAGCATCAAGAATGATTGCGTAATATTGTTGCAGTGCGTCTTCAAATTTCAAACTCAACTCTACAGCTTCCGCTTTATGAAATCTGATCCACAAACCCATTTCACAATCATTTCCATTTCTGTTGGAAATCACTTGAAATAGTGAGTCAGCCAATTGATATGCTTTGTTGGCAGATTCCTGAATGATTAACGATTGTAGCTTTTTAAATTCTGTTTGCAGCTCTTTTTCCAGCACGTCACATGGATTTGCCTGTAATGGACTAATTTCCAATAGCAGACATAGTATCAGCCAATATTTGATGATGCCTAAGGTCTGTCGTACATTTAATTTTTGATACAAAATTATTTAATGATTATTACGCTAAGGTAAAATTATGTAGTTTAAATTATAAATATTAATTTGCCTATGTTCTGTAATATGGGATATATGTTCTGAATAGTAATTGTTAATAAAAAATTTGTCCCCCTATAGCCCATTTAAAAGACAACATAGGTCGATTTACCATTCATGTTTTTTGTTATTCAGAACATGATAGCTACCATTCAGAACATTTTAAATATAAATTATAGTAAAGCTGGAATTTTAAACAATTTTTGTAAGTAAATCCATCAAATCATTTAATGATCATGCGCCAAAATAACTTTTTTCAACAAGCATTTTTAGGTCACTTTTTTCAAAATTCCATTTTATGGTTGACTATTGTATTAAGCATCTTTTTGACAAATAGCCTTTTCTCTCAATCTAGTCGAGAGCGTGATCGCCAAAGTTATGAGTCCAAGGTAATCTCCTATTTAGAAAAACTGGATTTCAATAAGATTCCATGGATAGAAGTATTTAATGATTCCAAATTAAGGCCCTCTGCTGTAAAGATAGTTTTTGAAGAAAAACTTAAATCATATGGACCAGAAAATGTAAATCCCAGAATGATTAAAAAGCTTCAAAAATATTTAATTATAACAAATGATCTTGAAGATTCCAAGCGTAATTATATATGGCAAGATGAAAAACTTGAGTCTTTAATGACTTATGCTAATCGAAGTGGATCGAGGACTACAAATAGTGCTAATTTTACTTATATTGGACAGAGCAATTCAGTTTTTAACTCCAATAATGGACGTATTGAAAGGGTAAATTTTCACCCTACAAATACCAACATTGTTTGGGCATCAGCACCGGAAGGCGGACTTTGGAAATCGAATGATGCAGGAGTAACATGGACTGTCATAAGTGATTTTTGGGATCATCAGAGCGTAGGTGATTTAGTCTACAACACCAATAATAACGATACCTTATATGTGGCTACAGATGATCATGATAGCTTTTTTAACCAGAACAGAGGGGTGTTGAGATCTGTTGACGGAGGGACTAACTGGGCTATTATAGGTTTACCCAATAGCATGGCTTCACAAATCTTCAAATTGGCTATGGCTCCGGATGGTCGTACCTTGTATGCATGCACGAATTTGGGTCTTTTCAAATCTAGCAATCATGGTGTCACATGGGTGAAAAATACATCACTTCCAGCATCTGCAAAGGCAAACGACATTGAATTTCATCCTACTAATCCCCAAATCGTGTATGTGACTACACGCTCAGGAACAAACCAACATCCTATTGGAGGACCTAATACTTCATATTTTTATATTTCCACTGATGGAGGTTCCACATTCACTTTAAAAATCTGTCCTCTTGACAGTGAAGGAAGGCCTGCACAAGTCAGTGTCAGTGCCAATAACCCTGATATAGCATATATCTCTGTATATCCTAATGAAAATTATACCAGCAACGGAGGAATGGTAATGAAATATACTTATTCCACAGATTTTATTACAACTTTAGTATCCCCATCTTACAGTTTTCCAGGGATCTGGTTAGGTGGTGCCTGGGATTTTAGAATGGAAGTCAATCCAAACAATGCTAATCATATTATATATGGATCAGTTCAAGCATTTCACTCTTTTAATGGTGGCACTACATGGCAACTGTTAAATTCTCCGCATGCTGACCAACATGATTATAAATGGCAAGCTGGCACGAACAGAGTTTGGTTTGCTGATGATGGAGGCTTGAGCTACACAACTGACAATGGAAATACATGGACGAATATTAAAAATTTACCAGTTACTCAATTATCAAGTATCAGATCTTCAAAATATGGAAGTAATTTTTTAGTTGGATTACAAGATGCTGGTGTTCAAGTAAATATGAATGGACATTGGTTTGAACCTCTCGGCGGCGATGGTTTGGAAGTTGCAGTAGATCCGGTGGATAGCAATATTGTATATGGATCAATCCAGCAGGGTCAACATTTACAAAGGACGATTTACAACCCTACTACACAAACATATTCTTCAAAAACCCTTTTGACCAACACTCAGATAGGACATTATGCTGTATGGAGACAGAAAATAATAATTGATGCTGCGGATCGAAATACAATTTATACCAATTACAGAGATATATGGAAAAGTACCAATCGGGGTGATACATGGATAAATATGACGAATGGGATATTAGGAAATGGAAACAGTCCAATTGAATTTATTCATCAGGCTCCATCTGATCCAAATATACTCATAGCTGGATATTATGATGATAATTTTAGCTCTTTCCTTAAAAAATCAATTGATGGTGGTCAGACATGGGCATCCATCACCAAACCTTCGAATGTTGTTTTTAGTAGTGTAGTAACCAACATAGCTTTTCATCCTCATGATCCCAATACCATGTGGATGATAGGAAATGGATTGGTCAGTAAAACTACTAATGGTGGTATGACATGGACCCCTGTCCCTGGCACACTACCAAATTTGGATTTATTGAGCATCGCATATCAGGAAGGAACCAATAATGGTTTTTATGTGAGTACTTCATTAGGCAATATTTGGTATCATGATGACAATATCAATGATTATGAACTCTTTAAAAACAACCTTCCTAATATCAGGACAACAGAGATTGAAGTTTTGCCCCACAATAATAAAATCCGGGCTGCCACTTGGGGTCGCGGCATATGGGAAAGTCCACTTCATACCAACTCAATCAACTTGTGCAATAAACCTGCTCCACCTATAATCGTATACACCGTTTGTGCGACTTCTTCCATGATGACTATCGGGGTTGCACCATCAGGATACAATATCATTTGGGAAAAGGATGGAGTGGTCATTTCGGGACAAACAACTACAAGCCATACGGCGACGACTGATGGTGTTTATCGTGCGAGATATTTACAGAATTCAGGTACTTGTCACAGTTATTACAGTGATCCAGCCAATGTAACGTTACGTACGCAGCCTACTTTATTGAATGGTAACGGGCTCCATTTTGATGGTGTGAATGATCATTTATTATCAACAAATGATATAAATCTTTCTAACTCCTCATTGACCATTTCATTATGGGCAAAAAGACAAAATGTTGGAAATTGGCAAACTTTATTTTCAATAGGCAATACCGGTCAAACAAATAAACTTGTTTCCGCTCGATTCACTAATGAAAACAAGATGGTTTTTGGATTCGAAGGCAACGATTTGATTTCTACAAATACTTATTCTGACACAGACTGGCACCATTGGACATTTGTCTATGATAAGTCAATTGCCTCTCCTACTCACAATCGATTTATTTATAAGGATGGAGAATTGGTCGCTAGTGATCGAACAAATGTTGATTTTTCCGGCACTGGCCTATTGCGTATAGGTAGTCACTTAATTGGGAGTAATCAATTTTTCTCTGGTGTTATAGACGACATGAAAATATGGAATATACCACGTAGTTTGAATCAAATCAGACAAGATATGTTTTGCACGCCTACGTGTTATGGGTCTGAAATGAAATTATTTTTACCTTTCACTGATGGTGTGGCTAGTGGCAATAACACCACATTAAATCAAATTGCAGATTATAGTTTAAATGTTTCTAATCCACAACTTGTAAATTTTGCTAAAACAGGCAGTATGTCTAACATCGTGTCTGGTCTGAATGTATTTGATGCTTTTATTGACAGTGATAATGATGGATTTGGAAATACAGTAATTTCAGAATGTTACTCTGGAAATTGGGTATCAAACAACCAAGATTGCAATGACGGTAACTCATCAACCAATCCGTATGCCATTGAACTCTGTAGTAACTCGACAGATGATGATTGTGATGGAAATACTGATTTTGAAGTCAACAAAGCTATACATATAGGTGGGTCAGGAAAAAGTATTTCTGTTCCAAACTTAGGGCACCAGGCAGCATTTACCGTAGAAGCATGGGTCAAACCTGATGATTTGGATGGAAACACTATTATAGAATGGTTAGGTGGAACTCATGTAACAAATCTCAAAATCGATATAAGTGGAAGATTTAGGTACAATGGAGGAGGTACAGCTTGGAATGTTGGCCCTATATTCACGGTGGGACAGTGGGCGCACATCGCTTTAGTACACGATGGTTATGGGGCAAATAATCTAAAAGCTTATGTAAACGGAGTCCTACATTGGACAAGCAGCATTAATGATCAAATAACTAATACAAGTGTAAAAATTGGAACCAATTTTGATGGAGCTTTTGATGATTTTAGATATTGGAATACAGCGTTGACTCAAACTCAGATCAATGAACGTATGAATATCCGTATAGAAGGCAACGAAACAAATTTGATTAGATATTATACTATGGATCATGGTAAACCTGGTTTAAATAACCTGGGACTTACCTTGGTTAAAGATCGCACTGCGAATAATGCCCACGGAACTTTAGCAGGATTTACTATGACAGGGACCACCTCCAATTGGGTGTCAGGACGTCCTTACATATATTATTTGGATAACGATGGTGATGGATATGGTGGTTCTTCAACTTGGACTTGTGGCTCTCTTGAAACATATAAAACCAACAATCTGGACTGCAATGACAATAATGCAAATATTCATCCTTATGCCAATGAAATCTGCAGTAATTCTACAGACGATGATTGTGATGGAAATACTGATATTGAAGTCAACAAAGCGATACATATAGGTGGATCAGGTAAAAGTATTGCACTTCCAAACATAGCACATCAGTCAGCGTTTACCGTAGAAGCATGGGTCAAAATTGATAATATTATCACAAACAAGGTTATAGAATGGTTAGGTGGAACTACTAATGCCTATTTTGGTATAGACAATACCGGTAGACTTTATTACACTGGAGGAGGCAATGCGTGGAATGGTGGTGTAACAATTGCTACGGGACAGTGGGCACATGTGGTTTTAGTACACGATGGGTATGGATCGAATAACGTTAAAACATATCTTAATGGAACATTAAATTGGACAGCAACGCTTAGCGATCTGACATCTAATACAAGCACTAAAATTGGAATCAATTTTGACGGAGCTATTGATGACTTCAGATATTGGAATACAGCGTTGAACCAAACTCAGATCAATGAACGAATGAATATCCGACTTCAAGGCAACGAAGCCAATTTGATAAGATATTACACAATGGATCATGGTAAACCAAGCATGAATAATGTTGGTCTCAATATGATCAACGATCGTACATCCAATAGTGCCCATGGTACATTGGAAGGCTTTACTTTGACAGGGACCACATCCAATTGGGTGTCAGGGAGAACTTATCCTACTTTGTACTTTGATGCGGATGAAGATGGCTTTGCCGGACCAACCACCTGGACTTGTGGGTCAATGAATGGTTTGTATAGCAGCAATACTGATTGTAACGATAACAATGCAGCAATCAATCCTAATTCAACAGAGATTTGTGGAAATGGAGTCGACGAAAATTGCAATGGAATAATTGATGAAAATACACTTTCCCTTGGATTTGATGGAACAAATGACCATGTAGTTATCAATAACACTTTAGGAAATTTTGGAACTTCAAACTTTACTCTAGAAGTACGGTTTAAAACGACGGGTACTAACAGAGTTATTATTTCAAAACGACCATCTTGTGATTGCAGTAATTTTTGGAATATTAAAACAAATGGGTCAGGGAAGGTTTATTTTGAATCCTGCGCAGGTTCAGTTACATCTACTAATACAGCAAATGATGGCAATTGGCACCATGTATCAGCTGTACGTTCTGCCGGTGGCACTGTAAGTTTATACTTCGATGGTGTTTTAGAAGCTACAAATAATATAAATGAAAATTATAATAACACAGCATTTGTAAATTTTGGTGATGGTCCTTGTAATTCCGATAATCTTAATGGAGAACTTGATGAAGTTAGAATTTGGAATATTGCCAGGTCTGCTTTAGAAATTAATACCTTTAAAAACGCAAGTCTTACAGGACAAGAATCAGGTTTACAGGCTTATTACGACTTTAACCATGCAACAGCTCAGGCTGGAGGCAATAATGCAGGACTAACAAATCTTATTGACAGAACTACCAACAATAACAATGGCACTTTATATAATTTTGCATTAACAGGAAGTAACAGCAATTGGTTAGGAAACCCGACCCAAGCTTATCAAACGGTCGGAGCACCATCATCGAATCCGACCCTCTGCATCAATACAGCTTTAACCAATATCATCCACACAACCACGGGCGCCACAGGCATAGGCACAGCATCGGGCCTTCCATCTGGTGTTTCTGCCATGTGGGTTAGTAATACAATTACCATCAGCGGCACTCCATCGGCCAGCGGAACGTTCAACTATTCCATCCCGCTTACTGGTGGTTGCGGCAGTGTAAATGCGACTGGTACTATTATTGTCAACCCATTGAATACTGCGGGAACACCATCAGCGACTCCGACCCTGTGTATCAATACAACTTTAACCAATATCACCCATACAACCACGGGCGCCACAGGCATAGGCACAGCATCGGGCCTGCCATCTGGTGTTTCTGCCATGTGGGCAAGTAATACAATTACAATCAGCGGTACGCCATCGGCGAGCGGAACATTCAACTATTCCGTCCCGCTTACAGGTGGTTGCTCCAGTGTCAGTGCAACGGGTACGATAACAGTGACTCCATTAAATACAGTTGGGGTGCCATCCTCAACTCCGACCCTGTGCATAAATACAGCTTTAACCAATATCACCCATACAACCACGGGCGCCACAGGCATAGGCACAGCATCGGGCCTGCCATCTGGTGTTTCTGCCATGTGGGCAAGTAATACAATTACCATCAGCGGCACTCC
>JACMLK010000301.1 GCA_014379665.1 Saprospiraceae bacterium
AAATCTGAGTATATATATGAGTTGGAGAATAATATGGTTTTGTTTTATACCTCGTCCAGTCGGGATTCAGCGACGATCATAAAACAGCAGGTAGAAAACATCAAAGCCAATAATAATGAAAGTATCGAAGCTACTCATCACCTGAAATCTCAATCGGTCATGATGAAGGAAGCCATGCTAAAAGGAGAATTAAGCAGCATTGGCGAAATTTTTGAATTCGGATTTATTCATAAAAAGAAAATAGCAGATAAAATCAGCAATGATTTTCTTGACTCCATCTATTATGCCGCCAGAAATGCAGGGGCAAGCGGAGGTAAAATCAGCGGTGCCGGTGGTGGGGGCTTTATGATATTTTATTGCCCCGGAAATACACGTTTTGACGTGATCAACGCATTGAAAGGATTTGAAGGCAATATTATACCCTTCACATTTACAAAATATGGTTTGTCTCATTGGACAACAAACAACAAATAAAAAATGAAACATAAAGTTAAAGATATTATCTCTGGTTCCATTGCTGTAAAGACTGCTATATTAAATGATGAACTGATATTAAACCAGGTAGTTGAAGCAGCAGAAATGATAAAAAACTGCCTCAGGAAAGGCGGCAAATTATTATTTTGCGGAAATGGTGGCAGTGCAGCTGATGCACAACATCTTGCAGCGGAGTTCAGCGGGCGATTTTATAAAGACAGAAAGGCACTTCCGGCCGAAGCACTGCATGTGAATACTTCTTATCTGACGGCAGTTGCTAATGATTACAGTTTTGATGTTGTGTATTCCAGACTCATTGACGGAATCGGACACGACGGAGATGTACTGGTAGGTATTTCTACCAGTGGCAATAGTGTAAATATCGTAAATGCGCTGGAGAAAGCAAAAGAAATAGGAATGAAAACGATTGGATTGACAGGAGACACTGGCGGTAAAATGTCTGATCATTCAGATATCCTCATCAGAATACCGTCTTCAGATACTCCGAGAATTCAGGAAAGCCATATCATGTTAGGTCATATCATTTGTCAACTCGTAGAAGAAACCTATTTTGGAGCATAACCCAAAAATGCCTGAAGCTATCATCCTGGCCGGAGGCCTTGGCACAAGATTAAAATCAATAGCACCGGACGTACCAAAGTGTATGGCATTGGTAGCAGGCAAACCATTTATAGACCATGTCATTGATTATGCGCTGAAACAAGGTGTGAATAAGTTTGTATTTGCTGCCGGTTACTTACACCAGATACTGGAAGATCACCTTACAGACAAATGGCCCCACCTTCATTATTACATTACGATTGAAGATACCCCATTAGGAACCGGCGGAGCCATAGGATTGGCCTGCACCAAAGTAAATTCAACTCATTTTCTGGTATTGAACGGAGATACGCTTTTTAAAATGGATTATCAAAAACTACTTGATGTGCATTTGAAAAATAATGCTTTTGTGACATTAGCCCTAAAGCAGATGTTTGATTTTGAAAGATACGGTACAGTTGAGATTGATCCCAACCAAAAGATAACTGCCTTTAATGAAAAAAAACGATGTAAAACAGGCTATATAAATGGCGGCGTATATCTGATTAATAAAAGAAAGTTCACTGATTTAAATAGGCAATCCAATTATTCATTTGAAAAAGACATTCTGGAAAATCAGGTAACCACAGGCAATCTTTATGCTGAAATATTTGAAGACTACTTTATTGACATTGGCATACCCGAAGACTTCAGAAAAGCAAATATAGATTTGTTGAATGACAGAAAATGATGTCTATCGTTTCTTCAATCAATTCAAAGCTATACTCTTTTAGTGCGACTCCGCTGGAGTCGGAACCATCATTTTACATTAATTTCTAACATAGTGCGATTTATCAGGCCAGTATCGGACTGACTTCTCTGAAGTCGTTAGGACAGTGATCCCATTGCTGGCGCAAGTTTGCAACTTGTGCCACGTTTGATTTCCCTTTGTGAACCTCAGTTGCCTTACTAGCGTGCAGTGAGCCGGCTCACCGCCGCCCCAAGGCTATGA
Source organism: Saprospiraceae bacterium (assembly GCA_014379665.1). Classification (GTDB taxonomy): domain Bacteria; phylum Bacteroidota; class Bacteroidia; order Chitinophagales; family Saprospiraceae; genus OLB9. Next base: position 2,027 of record JACMLK010000301.1, read on the forward strand.
TTCCTGGAAGAATCCCTAGTTTTCGAGTGGGATGACTTGGAGTCATCCGACCGGGAGAGCAACTTTATTCCGCCACAATGTCTCTTAATTTCACACTTTCCCCTACATTTACCCCACCAAATGAAATCCCCCTAACTATCACATGGAATTTATAAGCGTATTTGATATTTTTAAAATTGGTGTTGGTCCTTCATCATCCCATACCCTTGGGCCCTGGAAAGCAGCCGCTCAATTTGTATCCCGATGTATAAAAAACCATTATCTCAATGACTCTTGTACTATACAGGTATCGTTATATGGTTCCTTATCCTTAACCGGAAAAGGCCACGGTACAGACCTGGCCATCATCATGGGTCTCTGCGGATACAACCCTGAGACGGTGGACACCGGCAACATTGAAGCCATTGTCCAGAATATCAGAGATACAAAAATACTGTTGGTGAATGGAGACATTCATATCCCATTTGATGTGGATCATCATATCATATTTGAAAAGGATTTTCTGCCGTTTCATGCCAATGGTATGTTGTTCAGGGTAATGCAATCAAATGGTGATGTATATTCTGAAGTATACTATTCTGTGGGTGGCGGATTCATTATTCGCGAAGGAGAAACTACATCCGACCTCTCAAATCAGACAGCACATCCTTATCCGATACAAAACTCACTGGAATTACTGGAATACTGCAACCAAACCAACAATAGCATTTCAGAAATCGTCATCGCTAATGAGTTAATGGACAGAAGCGAGACTGAAATCCATAATAAGCTCCTTAGCATATGGGATATTATGCTGCAATGCATGTACATCGGTTGTCATTCTAATGGATATCTTCCCGGTCCGCTTAATGTCAAAAGAAGGGCTGCAGAAGTCACCGGAAAGCTATTGAACAATAAAGAATACGTTGATAAAGAAGGTTGGCTAAACTCCATAAAAGCGCATGATGCCGGATTTCAGGAAGTGCTTAAATGGGTGGGAAGTTTTGCGATTGGTGTGAATGAAGTCAATGCATCCTTTGGTCGCGTTGTTACTGCACCAACCAATGGTAGTGCAGGAGTTATTCCGGCAGTGTTACTGTATTATCTTTGTTTTGTCAATAAAAAAGCCGGGCAGGATGAGATAGTCCGCTATTTGTGTACTGCCGGGGAGATAGGTTCTATTTTTAAAAAAGGATCCACCATATCCGCAGCTATGGGTGGATGTCAGGCGGAGATAGGGGTCTCCTCAGCCATGGCAGCAGCCGGCCTGACCGAATTATTGGGCGGTACGCCCGAACAGTGCACCATCGCTGCCGAAGTGGCCATGGAACATCACCTTGGCATGACTTGTGATCCGATCGGAGGATTGGTACAGGTACCGTGCATCGAACGAAATTCTATGGGTGCCATCAAGGCCATTAATGCCGCTTCAATGGCTATAGATCGCAATCCGATGGACATCATCGTACCTTTGGACAATGTCATACAAACGATGTGGGAAACTGCCAAAGACATGAATAGAAAATATAAAGAAACTTCCGAAGGCGGTCTGGCTACGGCAGTCAATATCATTGATTGCTGATGATGGGTTTGCGGTAAAGGGTTTTTGGCAGAACTGAAACCGCATGCCTGTACTTTCTAAAACATGCCGCAAATCTTTACATAATTATATTCTGTAGTACCTGAATAAAATAACCATAATAAAATAATTTAGCTATATTTGCAATATAAAATACAATCAATATTGCTTATTTCTGAAATTATTAATGATCACCATTATGTTATGTTTAAATAAGTCCGCTTTAACCATTTGCCTCTATATTTTTGTTTATGGTGTTGCTTATACACAAACCGTTCAGCCACAACGGGATTTGATAAAACCGTTTGAAAAAGTAGTGGTCACTTATTCCGGATTTCCCGGCAATACCAATGATTGGATCAGTATTGCTAAAGTTGACTCAAAAGATGATGCTTCTTTAGCATGGTATTACACCGGAGGTCTGCAGTCCGGCAATATTACTTTTTCTTCGTTTGAACCGGGTGAATATGAAATTCGTGGATATTACAAAAATGAATATATCGTCAGGGTCAGAAAAAGATTCACCATCAATGATAAAGATCCGGATGTCACGATTATAACCAATAAAGAGGTTTATCTGCCGGATGAAGCAATCAATGTTACTTATACAAATTTTATGGGAAGTACGGCCGACTGGATTTCTATTGCTCCCCATGGAAGTCCCGACAATGATCTTTCCAACTGGAAATTTACGGACGGAAAACAAAGTGGTACCATTTCTTTTAATGGGCTCAAAGAAGGAAAATATGAAGCCAGGGGCTACTACAATAACCAATATAAAGTGATGGCCAGACATGCTTTTACTGTGAGCAAAACCATCTCACCCCAGGGAGGTCAGTTTTGCCGCAGAGCGTTGAGTACCTTTTATGCGGGTATGGGCGGATTGGGTTCTGCATGGGGCAGAACACCATACGAACCCACCAATATGACACCGGAAGGCGTAGCTGCAATGCAGGGAGTATTGGGAAATGCTATAGCTGCCCTTGATGCCATCAACAATTGTATTTCTTATGATATCAACAAATTAAGGTCATTGATTCAAAGGCTGCCCATGCTCACCAATGTACAGGCAGAGCAGGAGATTCAGGCCATCATAAAAGAATTACAAGCCTTATTTTTATTATTAAAATCTGACTGTCTTCTTTCACTGTTTGGCACAGGAGTCCATATGGGGGCAGCACAGGCACACGCTGCCAGCAGGATATGTCAGCCGGCTCCTATGCCCATGGCTTTACAAACGGTCATCAGAAACCATTTGAACACCGCATCTGATCAATTCAGTCGTTTTCTGTCGTGTGCTCCCGGATTTCCATTAAGTCAGTTTTCCGGCGTACCACTCAACAGCAGCAATTCTGTTGAACCACATAATCATATCATGGGTGTACATACCTCTTTAATATGGTCCATATCGCTGACAGATTGTTGTTGTTCATGTGATAAATAAAAAACTCGCAAACCCGAAATCCCGTAATCTCGCTTGACAACTACTTCTTAATCAGTTCTTACAAATCCACCAAATTTTCCAAATCTAACAAATCAAACAATACAAAAAAAGGAACCTAAATCCCCATAATTTTGTTAATATAGGTCAGATTCAAAGCCTAAAAAAGGCTAGTAAAACAACCCGATTTATACAAACAAAATATTGGGTTGCATCGAGGTTGTCCCGACGTTGTCCCGACGTTGCCCCGATAATCCTCCCACGTTCCTCCCACTTTCCTGGCATGATCCTACCATGACTCTCCCACAATACTTCCACTATCCTCCTATGGCACTACCACCCTCTTTTCATGATCAAAAAATAGCGGTGGGACGTCTTAAAGCCGTCCGACTTCAGGAAATATATACTCAAAATAAATTGGTTAGCAAAAATAGTTCATCTCACTTCGTTGATTTTGAGTATAATAGCGACAGATTTTTGGTTTAGATAAAGTCATGCAGAACATCGTCTTTACAAAATAAAATCTCGTCGGTATAATTCAAATGTTAAAGTCGTATGTTGATAAAATAATTTTTGTTAATACACAGTTCTTAAGAAAAATTAGATTGTTATGGCAAAGCAAACAGGAGTTTTTAAATATACAGGCAAGTTGGGTAAAACTGTCAGTTATAAATTGAATGGAAAAGAAGTAACCCGCACCATTGGTGAAGTAGACCTCGAAAAAATGCGTACAGCGCCTCAGTACGCTGAAACCCGGAAGAATCAGTCCGAATTTGCGGTGGCGACCAAGGCAGGTCAGATGTTCCGGCAAGCGATGAAACACATCACCCATGGGTATAGTGACTATAAGTATCCTATGGATGTCATGAGGGTGATGATCAATACCTTACGTGCAGATGACACCCAACCTAAAGGGTACAAACAACTAAACAATGGCCTCAAAAATCCTGAATCACAAATGGCATTCAGGAGGCTGCACATATACAGCAAAAAGTCGTGCAGACATTTCAAAGGCAGCTTGATGGAGACCACCTCCGACCCGATGGTTTATAAACTGAACCGACATCTATTGTGGGAAAAAGCCAATGACGGTAATAAAAAGACCGTAAGGCTTGGGTATCTGCTTTTAGTTTTTGATGGGTGTATAGCCAATTATTAACCTGCATTATCGATCATCTGTACCCGCAATGAAACGACTCAGATTAGCGAACACACCTTACCAACATCCAAGGAAGAAATGACACCCTGGACATTTCTTATTGTGCAGGTTTGGCGTGAAAGCGATGTGTATGAACCGGCCGGAATGATGTTTATGTCTGTGCTTGATGTCATAGAGAATGGAACCGAACAATCGAACGACGAACAACCGAAC
>JACMLK010000302.1 GCA_014379665.1 Saprospiraceae bacterium
TGGCCTTCACTAAATTTGATCTGCATGTGCTCTCAGTGATATGCAATAATTCAGAAATTTCTTTATGAGAATATCCTTCTATCACATACAGATTAAATACAGAACGATATGAAGGAGATAATTGCTGCATTGCCTTTAATATTTCTTCACTTGTTAGATTCGAAATGGCGTCCGGTTCATTTGTGCTGATATGATATGCCGTCTCCAGATCTTCGGCTTTTCTGCGAATATCTTTTCTGTAAAAATCTATGGCAGTATTTATAATGATTCTTCTGATCCAGGCCTGAAGAGATGTACCAACCTGATATTTGCCAATATGCCTGAATACTTTTACAAAACCTTCATGCAATATATCCAGCGCATCATCATTACATCCGGCATATCGCATAGCCAAGGACATCATAGTGGAATAGTTATCTTCATACAGCTTTTTATAAGCCCATCTTTCATTATTGATAAGTGCTTCAATAAAGCCCGATTCTTCATACTCAAGGTGTAAAATCACATCCATGACTTAAAGGTAAGAAATACCACTTTAGGTGTTAAACTTTTTTTGTTAAAATTTAATTAAAAGCCGCTGAAAATTACATTTTTAAAGATTTTTACCAAAAAATCACCTTTTTTATCATACTTTAAAACTATTTGGGTGAAAATAAATCAAAATTACAATGAAAACAGTCCAAATATTAATGTGGCCAAATACACGCCGAAATGTCAAAAGGTGCTTCAAATCCTTTTCTTCTGATTTATTATGGGGCGAACAAGCAAAATAACCATTATTTTATCTTTCTATAGATTTTATATATTCATCAGACCGACCAGCTCTTTTACCTCCCTCAGCGTTTCAGATGCTATTTTTCTAATTTCGGATGAGGATTGTTTTACCTGATCTTTTAGTCTTTTTCTGTCTGATGAGATTTCCTTTTTTCGCGCTGAAAACTTCCCGGTAAGGGTGACCAACGCATCTGCAGTCACTTGTTTAAGATCCACATACTTCAAACTGCCTGAGTGGTATTGATCCATAAGTTCATCATAGTGTAATGATTGTCCGGATGCTTTTAAAAGTTCAAAAAGATTTTGTACTCCCTCAGCCATAGTGCCCACCGGTGTATTTCCTGAATCTGTCACGGCAGATTTAATTTGTCTCCTGATCGTAGCTTCATCTGCAAATACATTAATATAGTGCTTTTCACCTCCTGATTTACTCATTTTTTTTGAAGGATCGGCGGTAGATCTGATCTTGGGTGTATCGGTATACAGCGTTTCCGGAAGTACAAAGTATTCTTTCCCCACCTGCGTATTGAATCTTTGAGCTATATCCCTTGATAATTCGAGATGCTGATCCTGATCTTTTCCCACAGGTACATAGTCTGCTTTGTATATAAGGATATCTGCAGTTTGCAATACGGGATAATCCAGGAGTCCCACGGAAATAAAAGAATCTTCCTTTCCACTATCCTTCAACTGCTGGGTTTTATCTTTAAACTGTGTCATACGGGTTAACTGACCATAAGAGCAAAAACAATTGAATATCCAGCACAATTCTGCATGCTCCGGTATCAAGGACTGAATAAACAGGTTTTCGGGTTTTACACCTACAGACACAAGATTAGTGATGAGTTCCCAAGTATTGGTACGCAGATTTTTCACGTCATAGGGCATGGACATGGCATGATAATCCACCACGCCAAAATAACATTTGTATTGGTCCTGCAGATCTACCCAATTTTTAACTGCACCAAAATAATTACCCAGATGCATGTCTCCGGTCGGCTGAATGCAGGAAAGTACGGTCTTCATAACTAAAATAACTTATTCAACTTTTACTTTTTCAATGCTTTGATCTTTTCTTCCAGTTTGATCTCATCGCCGGGACTATATCCATTGTGGGCGTACACTATCTCTCCGTTCTGATCAAGCAGGAATGTCTGTGGTATAGTCTGGAAGTTAAGGGCCTGCTGCAATTCCTGTCTGCTGTCTGATAACACAGTAAACTCCCAGCCTTTGGCCTGAATGATAGCCGGAACCTTTGTAATTCCCCTTGCATCATCGATGGTAATCGCAAGCAATTGAATATCGTAATCTTTGACCCAATCGGCATAAACTTCATTTATAGCATCGAGTTCTCTTTTACAGGGAGTACACCACGTGGCCCAAAAACTGATTACAGTGATCTTACCCTTAGTGGTATATTCGTTTGTATTAACCGTCTTTCCATCTATGGTCTTAATATTAATAGAAGGGAACGGATTATTGATGGATTTAAAACCAAAAGAAATTATGATAAAAAAGATAATTCCGAGCGATTTAATCATTTTCATGGGGTCATATTTTTAATAATATGTCTAAGGTATTGAAAAGTCACAATGATAAGAATATTTCCAATAATACTTAACGATACTTTAACCAAAATTGGTGTATTTTATGTTTGGGGTTCATTTTAATCCAAATATCACGGTGCTTTTTTCCAATATTTTTTACCTTGTGTTCATATTAAATTTCTATACAAAACTTTCCGTGCATGAATAAAGGAATTGTAATTTTATTACTCCAGTTTGTAATTAATTTAAGTTTATATACACAGGATAGAGGTGTATTTTCCGGTGCGTTTGATACCAATGCAAATATTTTTCTAAGAGATTCGTCCATAAACGCCATCAATACCCCCCAATATGATCATCAGTTTTTTGGTGGAGAGGCGTGGCTCAATCTGAATTATACTATCAATGGCCTCACGATTGGAGCCCGGTTTGACATGTTTAACAATTCCAATCTGCGAAATCCTACAGGTTCCTTTTCAGGTCTTGGCATAGGAAGGTGGTACGTCAAAAAAAAATTAAACAAACTTGAAATCAGCGCAGGGTATCTGTATGACCAGATTGGTTCAGGCTTTATATTCAGAGCATTTGAAACAAGACCGCTTTTTATTGATAACGCCATTTACGGAGTCAGTGCCAAATATGATCTGGGCAAATCATGGCATGTGATGGGTTTTGTAGGTCGTCAAAAAAATGCTTTTGAAACTTACACCGGAAATATAAAAGGCGTTCGTTTAGAAGGATTCCACAGTTGTGGAGACGAAAACCCGATCACTTTAGCACCGGGAATTGGATTTGTAAACAGGACCATTTCTGATGAAAATATGGATAACGTGGTAAATGCGATCAGAACATATCAGCAGGAAGACAGATTTAATCCTAATCATAATGCTTATTCAGCTACATTTTATAATACGCTTACCTATAAAACTGTCTCATTTTATTCAGAAGTTGCCTTTAAATCTGCCGATATATTTTATAATCCATTTGCACTTAAAGCTGAACTTGTGGGCGTCAGTTTAGGAAAACTTGAACAAAAAAAGGGTTCAGTATTTTATGGTAGCCTGACTTATGCCGCAGGTAATATTGGCATCACGACAGAAGCCAAAAGAACGGAAAACTTTAACTTCAGAATAGATCCGAATCTGCAATTGATACGCGGACTGGTAAATTATCTTGTTCCGCTCAATCGTCAGAACACTTACAGACTCACTGCCCGTTATAGTCCTGCAGCTCAGGATATTTCAGAAATGGCTTTTAGCCTTGATATTAAATACAAATTAAGCAAGGCACTAAGTGTTGGACTTAATTATTCGGATATCAATACACTGGAAGGTGACCGGTTGTTTAAGGAGGTTTTCACAGAAGTAGTATATAAGCACCAGCGAAAATGGCAACTTACTTCAGGTATTCAATTTCTTACTTACAATCAGGAGGTATATGAAATGAAAACTGAGGTGCCTCTGGTCAAAACCATTACACCATACCTGGATGTACTCTATAAATTTACCCCATCCAGGGCTTTAAGAACAGAATTACAATACATGAACACCAAGCAGGATTTTGGAAGCTGGCTTTTTGGTCTGTTTGAATACAGTATTCCATCCGGTTGGATATTTGAAACATCCGCTATGTATAATGTGGTACCCAAAAAAGCAAATTCTAAAGGAGTCATAGAAAAAACATTATATCCGACTTTAGGCGTTATATTGGTAAATGATGCCCAACGATACAGTTTAAGGTATGTGAAACAGGTGGAAGGCATTGTATGTAGTGGTGGTATATGCAGGCTTGAACCCGCATTCAGCGGGATAAGATTTAACCTGAATACCACCTTTTGAAATAAAATAAATTAGAAGATGAATTGGTTGAAAGTTTTTGCAGCGCTGTTGATAGTTATGTTAGGTATCCTATCTTGTAAAGAAATACCGGTAAATATTGGAGACCCGTTAATTCCTGAATCTGACAAAATAGTCTTAATAGAAGAACTAACCGGTGCCAGTTGCCCTAACTGTCCCAAAGGAAATATAATCAGTGAGAATATTATCAGTACATTTCCGGGAAAAGTAGCCGTAGTGGCCATACATGGAGATTTTCTGGCCCAACCTATCGAAGGAAAAAGCAAATATGATTTTAGAAATCAAAAAGCAAAAGATCTTGAAAACTGGTTCAAACCATGGTACGGCAAACCAGCTGCCTCTATCAACAGAACACGGACAAATGATGATCAGGAACCATTTGCCATCAGCAGGTCTGATTTGTGGCAGTCTGTGGTTGAAAAAGAATTACAAAAACCGCACGTATTGAATATTTTGTTGGCTTCCGGATATAATGAAACAGATCGCAACATTGAACTGGACATTACAGCCATTCCGATTGTGCATCTTGAAGGTAGCTATAATATCAGTATTTTCCTCACAGAATCAGAAATCATTGATGCTCAATCCAATGGTAGCGAATATATTGATAATTATGAGCATAATCATGTGCTAATGGATATGCTGACCGGCTTTGATGGAGATTCCTTCGGTCATGACCTTAAAGCCAATGATTTGATAAAAAGAAAATATACCTACACCTTGCCTTTAAGAGCAGGATTGTTCAATCCGGACCATATGGAATTTATTGTCATGATAAGCCGAAATGATCCGGGAGACAGGACTGTCATTCAGGCTGCTTATATCAGTGTTAAAGGATAGAAATAATTTGAACACCGGTGCTAACATTTTGGAGCACGAGTTTAATTCAAATAAAAAAGGGATCAATTTGATTCAATCCCTTTTTTCATGCTAATTTAGTTATTGTATGTGTCTTAAGACATTACACCGGTTTTGGTCCACACAATCAAAAAATATGTTATTCTTCCGGACATGTTTGTTCTGTCACTTTATTCTATTTTTTTAAATCGTCCTTTTTAGAAGGTTTTGCAGCAGGCTTGTCAGCTTTCGATGGTGTTGCTTTAGCAGCTTTTGCAGGTGCCGGCTTAGCCGCCTTTGCAGGTGTTGCTTTAGCTGCTTTTGCAGGTGCCGGCTTAACCGCCTTTGCAGGTGCTGCTTTAGTTTCTTTTGCAGTTGCAGGTTTAACCGCTTTTGCGGGAGCTGCTTTAGCTTCTTTTGTAGCTGCAGGTTTAACCGGTTTTGCAGGTGCTGCTTTAGCTTCTTTTGCAGCTACAGGCTTAGCTGCTTTTACGGTTTCTTTTTTAGCCACTGCCGGAGTTTCTTTCGGAGTAGCAGAAACGTCTGCCTTAGGGGTAGCTTTTGCAGCTGAAGCAGGTTTAGACTGAGGAACAACTGCTGCGGTTTCCTTCACTTCATCGAGCATTGGACTTATATTCACCCAACATCTGTCATCTTTTCCTCTTCTGAAGGATACGATACCTGCTACATTGGCATGAATGGTAAAGTCTTTACCCAGATATGCGTTTTCACCTGCATGAAACTTGGTACCTCTTTGTCTTACCA
>JACMLK010000303.1 GCA_014379665.1 Saprospiraceae bacterium
AATACAAGCAGAAAGTTCGGGATTGATTGGTATTATCCAGCCTGAAGCAAAAAAATTTGCCTTCTCGGTCAGACTTTCCACATTGGAAGGATTCAACAGCATGTTGCAGAAAGAACATTTTAACGAAAACTACCTGGAATCAGTAAAATTTCCTCACGCCACTTATTCCGGCAAATTACTGGACAACCTCGATGTCACTACCCCGGGAAAATTTCAAATACGCTCCAAAGGTATTTTCTCTATACACGGTATTTCAAGAGAAAGAATACTAAACCAAACAGTGACACTAAAAGATGGATGGATCACAGTGGAATCGACATTCACTATCATGCTCGAAGATTATAATATAAGCATACCCAGAATAGTCTATAAAAAAATTGCTGAAGAGATTCAGGTTTCCATAGAAGCCAAAGCCAAACTATGAGAATCCCGGGTATTGTCATTTTCATGTCTATCGTGTTAACGGTTTCCGGTCAACAATTCCATTTTAATCAACATGAAGCCAGTACTGACCTGGTGAGACTAAACCCTACCACTATTTTCAGACATAAAAATGAATTAATATATATTGGTACTGAAGAAGGTTTAATGATTTATGATGGCAATGCACATGAAATTGTATTACGCAATGACAAAGGTTCTGAATATGTCACTGCTTTGAATCATGATGGCAATAATCTATGGGTTGGTTATAATGATGGGGCTGTATATTATTACTTTAACAATATCCTGGTGCCCGTGTCTCTAAAGCCGCAAGGGCCAAAAAGCAGGATTACTGCCATCCTTAAAGATAATAAAGATCAGCTGTGGGTGTCTACATATGGTGAAGGTATTTATGTAGTGGCAGGAAATGATAGGTTTAGTTTTAACTCAAATGATGGCCTATTAAGTAATGATATATATGATATGGTAGCAGTAAATGTTGATAAGATATTTATAGCTACAGACGCAGGGATTCAGCAATGCGGATTGATCAATCAGAAAAAATCAGTCACTATTCCATCATTTGCAAAGAAGCTTCCTGAAGATGTCTTTACCAAATTATACTCAGATCAAAAAAACAACCGTTTGGTCGTAGGTACCTTTCAGCAGGGATTATGGATTTTGGATTTTAAAACCGGACAGGTAAATAAAGCATCTGCTTTAAATAAACAGATTACTGACATCCAATATTTAAATGAAAATGAACTGATCATCCAAACCAATGATAAAAGTGCATTATGGTTGGTAAATATATCTGATAACAAGCAAACAGAGATATCGACTTCCGGACTGGAATCTCCGCTTTCGATTATAGACATTCTTGCTGATAGTGAATCAAACCTTTGGATACTTTGCCGAAACAACGGGCTCGTATCCGCATCTGCTACGTTTACCAAATATTTTACAGGGATCAAAAATATTCAGGCTATTCACTTTATTGGAAACAGGATTTACGTAGCAAATGAAACAGGTTTATTCGTAAGTACCGACAGACGGGTATTTAACCCGTTAATAAAAAATGAAAATATCCTGTCTCTTCAATATGCCCCCGGCACCAACGAAATGTGGTGTGGCACTTATGGCAATGGGATTATACTCTTTAATGTCGACACAAAACACAAAAGGCATATCACTGAACAGGATGGTTTGGCTAACAACAGTGTTTTCTGCTTTGCTAAAAGAAAAAGCATCGTGTGGGCTTCCACACTGGCTGGTCTTACTCAGATATCAGAAAATGGTAAGGTGATAAAAACAATGAGCAGACGTTCCGGTTTGCCCTCGGATTACAATTATGCGTTATTTGTTGATAAGTCATCCCGGCTTTGGGTTGGTACTGACGGAAAAGGCATCATTGAAATCGACACCAACGAAACCGTCAAAGCTTTTAAAAGTGATCATACCATACTTTCTTTTGCACAGGATGGAGATGGCACGGTCTGGTTCAGTACCCTGAATAAAGGCATAGGTTCTATTAAGGGAGACAGCATCCATTGGTTCGATATGAAAGACGGACTTACTGAAATCCACATTTCAGGTATCACCTCAGATAAAAATGGTGACATAGTGGTTTTTCATCATACAGGATTTGATATTGTACAGACTGAAGATATGAAAATTATTAACATAGGTAACAATATCGGTGTCAGAAAATGGGAGCAAAATATTAATGCCTTCAGTCATGATGATAATGGTAATATCTGGGTAACTGAAGGAGACAGAATCATCAGATACAATAATCCAATGGATATGAACCTGCAACCATTTTTATATATAAAAAGAGTTCAGGCAGGTCAAACTCCGTTACAGAGTTCCACCAACATAGAAGTACCATATGATGAGAATGATTTTTTGATTCAGTATGCCGGTATCTGGTCGCAGGATCCTGAATCTGTAAGGTACAGATACAAATTAGACAATACCGATAATGACTGGCGATATACAAAGGATCAAAAACTTATATATCCAAATTTAGCTCCCGGAAATTACAATTTTATCCTTGAATGCGCCATCAATCAAAACTTCACATTTGCCGACCGGTTTACCATAAATTTCACTATCAGTCAGGCTTTCTGGAAAACCTGGTGGTTTAACATCATTTTATTTGGGCTGATCGTAATGATTGTTTACAGTATAATTGAAAACAGAGCATTCAGAAAAAAGCAGATGGAAGTGATAAAAACCGAACACGTCAAAAGCCAGCTCGAAACCCTTAAAAGTCAGATCAATCCGCATTTTTTATTCAATAGTTTTAATACGCTTATATCTGTGATTGAAAACAAACCCGGCCAGGCGGTGCATTTTGTGGAAAAATTATCAGATTTCTACCGTACCATTCTGCAATATAGAGACACGGATCTGATACCGCTTTCTGAAGAACTTGCCATTATGGAAAACTATCGCTATCTGTTAGAACAAAGATTTGGTTCCAGTATAAAAATTGATATTAACACCGAAGATAATACGGCTTACATGATCCTGCCACTGACCTTGCAACTTTTGGTGGAAAATGCGGTAAAACATAACATAGTTTCAAAAAACAAACCACTACAGATCAAAATACAACAGGAATCCGATCTTCTGAAAGTGTGTAATAATTTACAACTCAAGATAAGTATAGAGACTTCCACGCATTTCGGGTTGCAATCGCTATCCCGACGGTATCTTCATTTGATGGGCAAAGAGATCGAAGTGATAAAAACTGAAAAAACTTTTTGCGTCCATATACCGTTAAAGTTCTTAACATGACGAGAATAATTATTATTGAAGATGAAGAA